>CAZVBU010000010.1:0-12036 GCA_964625935.1 uncultured Candidatus Saccharibacteria bacterium | reverse complement strand
TTTGCCCCTTTTGTATTCCTGATACCACTGCTCTCCGTCCCTGCAAACATCGGCCCTCAGATATTCCGATAAGGCATTCACAACAGAAACGCCGACACCGTGAAGTCCGCCGGAAATCTTATATGACTCTCCGCCGAATTTGCCTCCGGCGTGAAGTATAGTCATAACCGTTTCAAGAGCCGATTTTTTCGTCTGCTTGTGCACCTCAACGGGAATTCCGCGGCCATCGTCGACAACACGCACCGTATGGTCGGGCAAAATCGTAATTCCAATATTTTTGGCATATCCGCCCATCGCTTCGTCTATGGAATTGTCGACGACTTCCCAAATAAGATGGTGAAGGCCGGTCGTTCCGGTCGAGCCGATGTACATCCCGGGGCGCTTCCTTACGGGGTCAAGCCCCTCTAAAACGAAAATATCCTTTGCGGTATATTCCCCGCTTTTCCCGTCCTTTTTCTTTTTTGGTTCTTCTTTGGCAGTTTTTGTCATGACAATAAAAATTTTATTTTTCTTTTATAAATAAATGTGGGAAATACAACCGAATTGTGAAGCAAGAATCATGAATCATGGTTAAGCAAACTCCATAATTCATGATTCATTTTTCTTATTTCCGCACTCCCCACCCTCTTTCTTCCAGATTTTTAATTACCTTGCCCATTATTCCGTTAACTTCCGCGTCCGTCAGCGTTTTTTCACTGCTCTGAAAAACAAGATGAAAAGCCAAACTTATCCTGTCTCCGCCTTCGGGTTCATAAATATCAAATAAGTCGGAATCAACAAGTAAAACTCCGGCCGAATTCTCGATGGCATCCTCAACTTCGGCCATCCTCACATCCGAAGGAACAAACAAGGCAATATCGCGCGTTACCGCAGGATATCTCGAAATCTGCCTGTATTCATAATCTTCGTTCGCCAAGCGAACTATTTTTTCAAAATCAAACTCAAAACCGCCATCATGGATGTGGCCGACTGCGTCTCCTCCGGCCATAACTCTGGCGTTTTTCCCCGGTTCATCGTCAAACCAAACATCGCTTATACCCAGTCGGTTAAGCAGCGTTTCGGCGGCTCCCTTTATTTCGTAAAAAACCTCCCTGTTTTTTCCCGCCTCCTTGTGCCCCAGCTGACATGCGACATTCGTTCTCTCTCCTATCGTATTTCCTTTCGGATAAAATACTTTTCCTATTTCAAAAACCTTCACCGAACCGAAAAACCGCAGATTGGACAAAACGTTTTCCTTAAGCGCCGGCAAAAGCTCGGTTTTGAGATGCGATTTTTCCGGCGACATAAAATTTTTGAGCTTCAATTCCGCCTCGCCCCTCTCGACGAAAGAATATCCGTAAATTTCGGAAAATCCCATTCCGACAAGAATATTTTTCGCTTTTTCAGAAGCAATATGCAAATCATTTGCCGCGGGAGCGGCTATTGTTTCTTTCGGGAGCGAACCGGTGACAAAATCATAGCCCGAAATCCTTGAAAGCTCCTCAACAATATCCTGCTTTAACGAAATATCGGTTCTCTCGAGCGGCGGAACAAGTGTGTAAATCCCTTTTGCCTGTTTTTTATATTTAAATCCCAAAGCGCCGAAAATTCTTTCGACTTCGCCTTGTTTTATTTCAAAACCCGTTATTTTGGAAAAATCAGCGAGAGAAAAAATAACTTTCTTTTCTTCGATTTTTTCCGATAAAACATCAGCGGCCTTATTCGCTATTTTTCCTCCGGCAATCTGGGAAACAAGAGCCGCGGCGCGCCAAACGCCGGTTTCCGCCAAGGAAAGAGAAAGTCCATGCTCGAATCTCAACGATGCGTCGGTTTTCAAATTGATATTTCTGGATGTTTTCCTGATTGAAGCCGGGTTAAATATTGCCGCCTCAATAATTATTCTTGAAGTATTTGCGTCTATGCCCGAATTGGCTCCTCCTTTGATACCGGCAATGGCCATGGGTTCTTTCGCGTCGGCAATAACCAACATATCACTTTTGAGCGTCATGTCTCTATTATCCAAAGTTCTCATTTTTTCTCCCTCTTTGGCGCGCCTGACAACAATTGTTCTCCCGCCGATTTTTTCCAAATCAAACGAATGTAAAGGCTGCCCCGTCTCGAGCATCACAAAATTCATAATATCTACGATATTGCTTATGGATTTCTGCCCTACGGACAAAAGACGCTCCTTAAGCCACGCCGGAGATTCGGCGACTTTTACTCCATCAACCAAAAGCCCGATATACCTGGGGCATAGTTTCGGCTCCGAAACTTTTATCTTCACATAATCGGAAGTTTTAAGTCCGCTTGCCTTTTTCCCTTTATAAACGGCGTCTTTGAATTTTAGACCCGTTATTGCGGCGCATTCGCGCGCCAGCCCGATGTGCCCCGATGCGTCCGGCATTCTGTTCGGAAGAATCTTAACATCCAAAAGCCAATCGTTTTTTGCTTGCCCTGAGCCAAGTCGAAGGGTTTTTTTAACCGACTCAATCTCAAAAGCGTGCATGGTCAAAAGCTCCGCCAGCTTTTCCGCCGGAGGCAGTTTTTTTTCAAAATATGATTGTAACCAGTTATACGAGAACTTCATTGTATAAATAAAATATGATAATCTGCGTTAAAACATTGTTTAATGACAACAACTATAATGAATCACGAAGCATGAATTATGAATCAAGCACAAAAATTTTACGTCCATAATTCGTAATACTTAATTCTTAATTCATATCCCTAGAATTGTTTAATAAACCTTAAATCACTCCCATAAAGCAGGCGGATGTCGTCTATCTTGTATTTGAGCATTGCCAGCCTGTCTATACCCGCGCCGAAAGCGAAACCCTGCCATTTTTCCGAATCAATGCCGGCGTTTTTCAAAACTTTGGGATGCACCATGCCCGCTCCGGCAATTTCCAGCCATTTTGATTTGGAATCCATCCTCAAGTCAACCTCAACGCTCGGCTCGGTAAAAGGAAAATAACTCGGCCGAAACCGTATCTCGAGAGCGGACTTTCCAAAATACTGCTTGAAAAAAGATTCCAAAATTTCTTTGAGATTACTCAAGTTGACGCTTTCTCCTATCATAAGACCCTCGATCTGATAAAACTGTACATCATGCGTCGCGTCCGTCGCTTCATATCTGTAACATCTGCCCGGCGCCACGATTCTAAAAGGTGGCTCATGTTTTTCCATATACCGTATCTGCACGGGGCTCGTGTGTGTCCGCAAAAGCAAACCGCCGCTATTTTTGATGTTTGATTTTTGATTTTTGATTTCATTTTGGCGAAGCCAAAAAGTATCCCACATATCCCGCGCGGGATGGTCTTTGGGAATATTTAAAGCATCAAAATTGTAGTATTCGCTTTCCACATCAGGACCAAAAACTATCTCAAATCCCATTGAAGAAAAAATATCGCACGCTTTTTTCATCGCCAAAGTCAAAGGATGCAAATGGCCTCTTTCGAATTTTTTCCCCGGAGCCGTAACATCCAACCGTTCTTTTTTCGCTTCTTTTTTCGCGGTTCCTCCAAGCTGAATTTTTCTTAAAGCAAGTTCGGCCTCCAAAAGCTTTTTGGCTTCGTTCGCTTCTTTTCCCGCTGTTTTCCGCTCGTCATCAGGCATATTTTTAAGTTCTTTGAAAAACAAAATAAGCTCGCCGGATTTGCCGAGATATTGCTTCTCCAAATACTCGCAAGCCCCCAAATCAGGGGCTTTTTTTATCGCTTCCAATGCCTTATTTTTAATGTTTTTAAGCTTATCCACGATATGTGAATTATACCAAAAACAGCGCCAAAAACAAGTGAAAAAAGTGGATAAAACGTCCAGAAAACGGCCACAAAAAGCCGTTTTCTGGACGAATTTATAATTTTCAATTTATAATTTATAAACAATGATTTAAAAATTTAATTTTCAAGTTTACAAAGAAAAAAATAAACTCAAAAAATGTAAAAATCTTGACTTATAATTCAAAACGTGCTTTTATAAAGTAAATTCTGAAACCTTGAAAACACAAAAAGGAGCCTAGTCAAATGGAAAAAGAAACGTCTGAGCAAAAAGCAAAAAGATGGTTTTTAATCACGCTTTTGACTATTATCTGCCAGTTTTATTCTCTGAGTGTAATTTATCTCCTGCCCAAGATTTTCCTTTACCCGTCGCGCCTTCTGATGTCTTCCCAACCAGAAGTGGCCACAGTATTCGGCTACCAAATTTCAGTCTTCATAATCATTGCCATGATTATGAAACTTCTAAAATCGGTTTTCCCCGACGTCAACGAAGAAGAAATAAAAAATCTTCCCAGCTATAAACTGCAAGGCCGTCTTATTAATAACACGTTCGCAAAGATGTTCATCCCAATATTCGGCCTATCCACTCTCTTCGGTTATGAGTCGAAAAAAATAAAACAAATCAAGCGGGAATATTCATGGCGCCAATTAAAAGAAAAAATGGCTGAGGTTATGGCGGGTATCGTTTCTGACCGAAGAGAAACTTCAAAAAAACTGACAGAACTTGCTTTTGAAGCGGAAAACATCGGCGAAAACGAACGTTTCGAAAAAGAATTCTGGAAACTTGTCGGCATGACGATAAAAACGCTCCAAAAAGAACAATGCAGACTGGCGCATGAATATATCGCCGGAAAAAGCTACGAGCACACGCTCAAACGCCTTGCCGAAGCGAAAAAAATGGCGCAAGAACTTGACCCGCAAATTTTCCCGGAAAACTTTGACCCGACGCCATTGCCGGAATTCGCGCGAGACCTCAAGGCAAATAACGAAAAGGCGGAAAAGAACCACCTCGCGCTCCTTACCCTCTTAATGGTTGAAGACGGACACAGGGATGAATATATGCGCTTCACCGCAGACGAGGCCGTATGGACGATTGGGCACGTAAATTTCCAACCCGTTACGGAATAAAAAACAAAAACCTCCGTTATCGCGAAAGCAATAACGGAGGTTTTTAATATTCAATAATCAGTAATGGTCACGAAACTTACCCATAAACTCATTTTTAATTCCTCAAGGGGAGTCTTTTAATACAAATAGAGGGGATATAAGAGTTTCCCCTTGCAGAATTAAAAATGAGTTTAAAAAAATACTTTTAAAAAAGGCGCAAAAAAATCCAAATTCTATTTTCCGCTTTCCGTTTATTATTTTCTGATTACTTAATCTGCTTCAAAAATTCCTCCGCCAGTTTTCCCGTATCTCCCGCGCTTTGATAAAACGATTTCCAGACAACCACAATATCCGCGTCGTTGAATATCGCGCGCTGGACTTCGCGTATCGTGTCTCCTCCGGCAATGGAAATAAGAATATCAAAATTGCTCTTAATACGCCTTATTTCGTGAAGCGGAAGCATTTTTTGCTTGTTGAAACGCTCCTCGTCCACTCCCCTGTGGAGAATAACAACTGCGGGCGGCTTTTTGAGTTTTCTTAAAACATTCAAGGGAAAATCAACGTTCATCATGTCTATCATCGCGTCCAGACCAAATTCGTCGCAAGATTTGATAAAAGAATCGAGCGACTCTACAGGCGCGGCTCCCAAAGCGACCACCGCGTCCGCCCCGGCCAAAGCCGCTATTTCAACTTCCGTTTCCCCCCTGTCCATCATCTTAAGGTCGGCGACGACATACGGAAAAAAACCGCCAACCGAAACATCCGAACCCGGCGCGCCGCCGCGAAACATCATTCTTTCGCCTTCTCTTTTTGCCGCCTCTTCAACGGCAAATTTTATAAAATTCGGCAACCCCCTCTCGTTCAGTTCACGCAAAGAACCGGGCAAATAATCTCCTTGGAGCTGTCTCGCCCACGCCTCTTTTAAAACCGAAACGGCTTCGGCGCCATGCCGTTTTATAAGAGGAGTTCCCGCTTCAATGATTATCCTGTCGCTTCGCGGCAAACCGGAAATAATATCCGCCGCCTCGGATAAATTACTGTTTAAGGCAATTTGAAGATACTTTTTCTTGGAGTCCAGTTTGGTTTTACGCTTTAACATAAAAAGAATTACGAATTAAGAATTAAGTATTATGAATTAAAATACCGCCCGAATCGTAGCCCGTGATTCATAATTCATGATTCGTGATTCAAAATATTTTTACTTTCAATTTATAACCTCCGTCTTTTTTAAAGACTATTTTTTTCCTTTATAATGCTCCGTTACCGCTTTTATCCCCTCAAAAAATTCCACGGGAAGGGCGAAAATCACCGTTTTTGACGGGTCAGGATTTATTTTTTCTATCGTTTGAAGCGTCCTTAAAGAAATCGCCGAAGGCGACTCGCCCAAAAGTTCCGCCGCCTGTTTCAGTTTTTCCGCCGCGGAAAATTCGCCGTCCGCCCTGATAATCACGCCTCTTCTTTCTCTTTCCGCTTCCGCTTGTCGGGCCATGGCTCGCTTCATATCGGCCGGAAGTTCAATATCCTGTATTTTGATTGAAGTAACATCAATGCCCCACGGGTCAGTGGCGACATCAACTATTTTCTTTATTTCATCCGCTATTTTATCCCTTTCGGAAAGAAGCGTATCAAGCTCAACTCCGCCGATAACGTCCCTTAATGACGCCTGCGCGTATAAAGTAACCGCCTGCACGAAATTCTGAATCTCCAAAACGGCTTTTGCCGAATCCTCAACTTTGTAATAAACGACGGCGTTGATTCCCACGGTAACGTTATCTTTTGTAATAACCTCCTGTTGAGGAATGTCCGCCGAGGCGATGCGCAAATCAACCCTTATCATCTGCTGGAAACCAACGAATATCCATGTCATTCCCGGACCGCGCGCCCCGGCGTATTTTCCAAGCGTAAGAATTATGCCTTTTTCGTACTGATTGACGACGCGAACACCCGAAAGGCCGAAAATGAGACCGAGGCCCAAAATATCAACCAAAAAAATCAAGACGCCCGAAATCGGAGTGCTTGCGGCGAGAAAGACAGAGACGCCAAAAACAAACAAAAGAAAAATTATAACCCCCACGGGCGACGACTGATTGTTATAACTTGAATAGTGATGCATATTGTTTTAAAAAATTAATAAATTAATTAATTATATATTAAATTATAATTTAAATTTCGTCGGTAAACAAAGAGCAAAAATTCCAAATGCCAAATATCAAATTCCCAATCAACGCCGAATACCAAAATGACAAATTTTGAAATTTTGATTTTGAACTTGATTTGTCATTAGGATTTTGAAATTTGGAATTATCGTATTACAACCGATAATTAATTATCATTTATTTATTGTTCTCTCCCTTTAGTTGTTTCAAATTTTCGTAAAGCAAATATCCGTAAATGACAAGAATCGGCTGGAAAAACAAATTCAAAACAGAGCCGACGAGATCGGGAATATTTTTCCCAAACGGAGCGGAAATCATGGCAAAAATCCACGAAGCGACAAAAAACAAAAGCATTATGGCAATTCCCCTCCATGCTACGGGCAACAAGTAATCGGAAACATAATACTTGCTTCTTTTTAAAGCATCCGCGCCTTTAAGATTTTCAAAAACCACTATAAATACCCACATACTGAACCAAACGCCGAAAATAAGACCGGGAATTATAAGAAGAATAAGTCCGCCAAACATCGCCAAGCCGAACAAGGCGCCGGTTATAAGAGACGGGATGATTTTGTCTTTCGCTGTTTTGAAATACTCCACTACCCGTCGCGCGCCTCTGTCTTTTGCCGCTAAAACCAGCGCCACCTGAGAAAAAACCGACACAACCATAACCACGAGAAAAAACAATATCATCGGGACCAAAAACTTCGAAGAAAGAAAAATACCCGGCGAAAATGCTTTTGACAATACTCCCGACTTAAGATTTAGCGCCATCATCCCTCCGAAAAATAATCCCATTAAAAGCATTGCAATCCCCGGAATAATGCTTATTAAAAGAAAGGTGGACATTTTCGCCCTGAATACATCCCACGCTCCGCTTAAAAGCTCAATGGGCCCATAAAGACCGCTTGACTTTCCCGCGGAAGCATCGGAAAAACCCTGCCCCATAGCCCCGAATGCTTCTTTAATATCATTTTCCTGCCAACCCTTCTCTTTAAGATTGGCGAAAATCTTATCATCAGACATTTTAGCCGCACGGGCTTCAGCGATGTATTTTTTTATTTCGTCGTTAGTCATTTTTATTAATTTTTAATTGCTAATTTTTAATTACTTAATTCCAGTTTGACAACAGTATTCCCAAATCAATAACATCCACAACGCCGTCGCTGTTGATGTCTGAAGAAGAAACTCCCGTTTTATTCCAGTTTGAAAGAAAAATGCCCAAATCGGTAACATTGACTTTTCCGTCGGCATTCAAATCGGAATTCTTGATAACGCAATCTTCCATACACCTCCCCGAAACGCACGGCGCGAGGCACGGAGGTTCAGAATAATAACATGCCGGACATTCGGCGTTCTCTCCGGCTTCACAAATGCCATCTCCACAGGTATGCATAACGCATCTTCCGCTTACACACGCGTTTTGTGGGCATGGCGCCCTGACACAATATATTTGGGAACAATCTGCGTCTTTTTGACATCTTAAAGGCGACGGAGACGGAGAGGAAGAAACAACCGGCCCTCCCCACTCGCACCGGTTATTCACGCATCCGCACGATACTCCATAAGACGCGCGGCTATAGCAATCCCGGTATTCGCAAGTGGTGATAACGGGCTCTTCCGACCTGCTCTGGCATACCTGCCCCGAACACCCGCCCGTAACGCAATCCGCGGCCGTTTGACACGCGCCTCCGGTGGAACTCCCGCAAAAACCGCCCAAAGAGTTGTTTGAACTTTGCGCCGATAAAACAAAAGACAAAAAAACAAAAAACAATAAAACCGATAAAAAAAATTTTCTAGGCATATTATTAAATATTATCCACTACGAAATCCGACTTCGCAGTAAAAATTATTATTTATTTTCAACCGCGCTTTGCTTGTTTTTTAAAGGGCGGGCGGTAAAAAAGAAAAGTGTAACTAAAACCAAAACCGCAAAACCGATACCGACCCACGGTATCCACGCGTGCTTTTCAGTAATCCTGCTTTCCTCGCCGTCGCAAACATTGCCTATTTTATCGCCGTCATCATCCGCCTGATCGCGATTAGGGATATTGGGACAATTGTCTTTTGCGTTCACAAGTCCGTCGCTGTCAAAATCATCGCACGCGTCTCCCCGGCCGTTGCCGTTTATATCCAATTGATCCGGATTGGAATAGCTTACACAATTATCGAATTTGTCCGCCACGCCGTCCTTATCCGTATCGGCAACAACATAAGAAGGATTCGGCGCGACAGAAAGATTATCAAGCCTTAAAACCTCCCTGTCTCCCGCCAAATTTCCCGACTCACCCGCCGGAATATCCACAAATCTGTCCGCGGCAAAATAAACGCGGTAATCGCGCCCGGGCTGGGCAAGAAACCTGACGGATTTATTGCTTATCTTTGGCGCGTTCTCCTGAAAAAGCTTGAGTTCTCTTATTCTCAGGGGTTGGCTATAAACAAAAACAACCGTCCAAAAATTGGAAGTGGTTTTTGGAAAACGAACTGTTTGACTGTCCATTCTTTTTCTCGCCATGACAATCTGGTCTTTGCCGGAATTATTTGTCGCCTTTATTTCAACAAAATTCGGCAAAGCCACAAAATCATCCAAAATCACGGTAAAACTGGACGCGGTAACGGGAATATTCGTGGAAATAAATATTTTAACGGAATCGGAAACGCCGCTTTCGGATAAACCGAATTCAACAAATGTTTTCAGATTGTTATCAGTCATTTTCCATCTGTCCGGAACCGAAGGAGAAGTGGTTATATTAAGCGGGATTTCGGTGACAAAAATATCTTTTATGAAATACGAAGGCTCAAAAACGTCGGAAGAAACATCCTGCACGGCGGAAATATCGGTTTCAAAAAATATGTCGCTTAGAGGCACTTCAACAACCGACGGCGCGTTCAGATTAAGGCCCGTAATATTCTTATAGTACCTGAAGGCGCTTGTAATATTTTGCGGCGGAACCTGCGACGGCTGTTGGGGAAAATAAATATACGCCAAAGCGAAATAAGAAAAACCGAAAACGGCCGCGGACAAAACAATAATAATCGATTTTTTCATAAATTTTTATTTTTATTTTATTGTCCTTTAATTTCACCCGCGTCTTTTTTTCTGCTCAAAAAAGCAGTGGCGATAAGAAGCGTTCCTATAAGAAAGAAGGTGATTATTTTCCCCGTAAGTTCCATTTTCCACACATCCACCGTAAGCAGGCGCGCGACCACAAATCCAAGAAGAGAGCCGCCGTAGAGCCTGAAACTCTTCAGTTCCGCCTCTGCCCCCTTGAAATAAACGGCAAGGCCGACAACCGTGTAAACAAGAAGCGAGAGCATAACCGCCATATCATCGTTTATAAACAATGTATGAAGAGAAAGCCATAAAATAATGTAAGCGTAAATCGAACCCGCGACAACAAGAATCTTTCCCGCCAGTAGCGCGTCTTTCGCGAAAGCGCCTGACACTCTCTTAAGGAAAAAATAGCCTGTTGTGAAAAGCGACACGCAAATAATAAAAAGAACGAAAAAATCTTCGTTGAAAACATTAAGATTCCAAGCGCTTGAACCGATGCTTTCAAAAGACAAAATAACCGGGCCCGCAAAAAGCATACTCAAAGTCACCGGCATTTTTATATCCTTTAAAACCATAAAAGACGCGAAAACGACGCCCGCGCACTCAATCGTGTAAGCGATTGTCAAAGCCGCCCCCTGTAACTCTTCGGCAGTGGCGGCCGCCAGCATGGCGAGACAAACACCGGCATAAACATAAAACGGCTCTTTTCTTTGCGTAAGCATAAAGGAAAGATAAGCGCCCGAAGCGAACACAACCATCCACGCGGAAATAATCAAACTTTTCCATTCATCCTGCGCCGCCGAAAGCACCCACGTCAAAAGAAAAATTCCGGTTCCCGCCGCCGTAATAAGATCCGGCGCGGCTTCTTTACCTTTTAGCTTCAAAATTCCGATTATATTCGTAATAAAAAATACCGCGGAAAAAGCATAGGCAAACAACAAAAGCAAATTCTCATCGGAATACACGAGGCTAAAAACATGCGGAGCGCTGTAAAAGGAGACCAGAAGAAGCGCGGCAAAAGATAAAGACCTCTGGCCGGTAAGGGCGACAACCCAAACCGTTCCGCACACGACTATGAAAAGATAGGAAAAAAGACCGATATAATCTGTCTTGGGCGCGTTTGTAAGAAGAGGCGCGATGCCCGCCAAAATTATACTCGCGAGCGCCAGAGAACTATTCTTGTATTTTACGCTCGCCACCCCGACAAATACCGTGCTCAAAAACATCACGGCAAGCGCGCTCGAGGGAGTGAAAAACTCATAAATTTCGCGCGCGGCAAAAGTTACAAGAAGTATTATGGTCGAACCCAAGACCAAGAAAATTCCGCCCTGATTTGTAAATTTTTGTATTCTGAACCACCCGAGAATTATGAATAAAGCTCCCGCTATAAGGCCTAACGCGACGCGCCCCATCGGCCCTATCCAGTTGTGCATAAAAGCATAGCTCGTGAACCATCCGAAACCAATAAGTAAAAGCAGAGCGCCGAGCTTCATCAGCCAGTCTTCCTTAACCCAGTCGGTAAACTTGCCGAACCAATCGCTTCCGGCGCCGGGAGGAACCGGAATTGAAATTTCCGGAGCCATACCGGGCTCGGTGGCACCTTCCCATGAATCCGCCCAGGAAGAAATGGTTTCTTGATTAAAAACAACCGCTTTGCCGGTTTCTTTACCGGAGTTCAAAGCCTGAAATCCAATAACCCACTTTTCCAGTTTTTTGACCCGGCCTCCCAGCCGGATAACATAAACCAGAACAAAAACCCCGATAATAAATATTAAAAATTCCATATATTCCCGCTACTCACGCTTAATGTTAATTATATTTTGTATTAACAATACGGCTTTCTGCAAAGCCAAAATTCCCAAAAAACAAAATTTTTAAGGCGTACCAGGGTGTTTTTAATTATACCAAAAAAGCGGTAAAAAACACATTAAAAGAAAAAACCGCCCCGAAATGAGCGGCTTTT
>CAZVBU010000009.1:9945-12642 GCA_964625935.1 uncultured Candidatus Saccharibacteria bacterium | reverse complement strand
TTTCCCGTTCGTGTATCAACCCTGATAATGTCTCCTTCGTTTATGAAGAGCGGAACGTTAATTACCGCGCCGGTTTCAAGCTTCACTTGTTTTGTCGCGCCCTGCGCGGTATTGCCCCTGACCGCGGGCGCCGCTTCCGTAACTTTCAAATCCATTTTTATCGGCATCCTGATTCCGATAATTTCCTCATTATACGTTACGGACGGCACCACGGAATTATTCTTCAAAAATTCCGTTCCCGGACCTATGACCTCTTTTTCCAGTTTGAACCTGTTCGCCGGTTTATCCGGAGGACAAAACCAAAACTCGTCCTTGTGAGAATACAAAAATTTCACGTCTTTTGTTTCGAGATCGGCTTCTTCTATCTTATCGGCCGGATGAAAAGATTTCTCAAGAACCTGCTTGGAAATAAGATTCCTGATTTTTGTCTGGACAACCGGTTTTCTCTGCTGTTTTCTCAAAAAATGCGCCTCCAGTACTACATAAGGCTGTTCGTCCATGGAAATGCAGGTACCGGGTTTTAAATCGAGATATGTAAGCATATTATCCAAAAAGTTAAACCAAATAATGATTTGTAAATAATAACCGAAATAAAACGTTAAGGCAAGCTGTCTACAAAAATTACAAATTACCAAGTCCTAATTTCAAACAAGCTAATCCGGAATTATCCATTACAACCAAAAACAAAAACCGCCCCGGAAAAACCGGAACGATTTTTGGAAAAAATCATTATTGGGCCGGCGCAGGAGAAGCCGAATTCGTGCCTAGTGACATCTTCAGATCGGCTCTCGCTTTTTCAACGGCAATCTTAAAATCCGCGACTGCTTTTCTTATCGCTTCGTTTTTTACCTTTGTAAGCTCTTCCGCGGAAGTTATAATTTTTTCGGCTTCCCTTCTGTCGGAAGCGTACTTTTCTTTCGCCGCCTTAAGAGACGCGACAAGGGTCTGGCGCACGGACCTGGAATCCGCACCACCGGAACAATCCGCCTCCGCTTTTTCGTAAGCGGCGGAAACGGCAGTCTTAAAATCGGAAACGGCTTTATCTATAGCCGTTTTTCTCGCCGATATTTTGGCGTCAATTCCGCTTCTGAAAGCCGAAATTGCTCTGTCAACAGAGGTCTGGCGCGAGGTAACGGCGTCCTCTATTGCCGACTTAAAAACCGCGAGCGCCTGCTTCTGATCTTCGGTAGTCAAACGCGCTTCAATTTTCGCGTAATGTTCTTCCCTGTTCTGTTCCCATTTATCTCTAAGCCCGTCCAAATTAATATCCCTTTCCTGTCTGCGCGAACCGAGGTTGCTTTGCCTTTGCGATCTGGCGGCTTCAATTTTCGTTTCGCGCTCGGCCATTTTTGAAAGTGTTTCTGAAGAAAGATTCTCCAACCGCGAACAAAAAGCGGCGCCCGTCGCCTGTTGTCTCGGCGCGGCGTTTTGCGCAAAAACAAAAAAGGGCGAAAAAACAAAAGAAACGGCTACCAGCGCCGTCGAAATTTTATAAACTGTTTTCATCATAAGCAACGCCAAAATCGCTTACAGCCTGCGCGTCAGAACCAACCAAAGAAGCATCGTTGTCCTGGCTTAAAATCTGTTCTTCCCCGCCGGAAACGGAAAACAAAGAATCGACAAAAGAATCGACGTCTCCTGTCGCGGGAGGCAAAGAAGTCGGAAGAACATCTCCGCCGGACAGCTGTCCACCGGACACGTTGTCCGTTTTATTCTCCTCAACCGCGACATTGCCGTTTTCCCTAGAAACAAACTGCCAATAAAACAAAACACCCAAAAGTAACACAACAGCCAAAACAATAATTAAAGTTTTATTTCCCATGCGATTTTGAAAATTAAATTTTAAAAACGACCTTTGAAAAATTCAACACATATAATTATAACTTACCTGCAAAAAACAAAAAAGTATTGCCCAAAAATGACAAAGGCAAAAAAATTGACTTTTTTAACATTATATTATTAAATTTAATAAGGTAGCATTGATAACAAAAAAAACAAAAGACGGAGGCGCCATGAAAAAAAACAGAGAAGCGCAAAAAAAAATCACGCTCAAACAATTCATACAAAAACGCAGAACGGAAGCCAGCGAACTCCAAGTTGACGAAAAGGTATATTTTATATCCAAATATCTCGGACAATTCAAAAAAAAATCCGACGAAGACGAGAAAAAAATCAAGGCAAGTTTTGTTTCCAAAAATGGCGAAACACTGCAAATGATTTTTGAATACAAATACTCCGAGGGCGGCGTAAAAAAGAGATTTGTTGAAATAAATTTAAAAAACTGGGCAAACAAAATATATTCAACAATTTATAGAAATAGCGGATGTGTGGAAATAAACAAGCTCAGTCCCAAAATTCATGAAAGATTAAACAAACTTGTCTCTCGAGCCGAAAAAATTAGAGTCAAAAAGAAAACGGAAGAAATTAAATCCATTCGCAGGTTTGAAGCAAGCAACAAAAAAGATTGCGATTATCTCCCGCAACTCCTGGAGGACTGGCTGCCTTTCGGCAACTGATCTTTGCGACTATCACAAAACAAATAAAAACAGCGTTTTATGAAGCGCTGTTTTTTGTTGTTTTTCTTTCGCGGATTTTGGCGGTATTTGTCGAAGTAAACAAAACCTACTTCTGACAGACCGCGACCATTTGCCGCCCGCAAGGGCGGCGATCAATCAGGATTTTGTTCAAAATGAGTTC
>CAZVBU010000009.1:0-9935 GCA_964625935.1 uncultured Candidatus Saccharibacteria bacterium | reverse complement strand
ATCTGGTGGACCCGAGCGGGCTTGAACCGCTGACCTCCGCATTGCAAATGCGGCGCTCTAGCCAACTGAGCTACGGGCCCAGACCCACCTCTGGTATCGAGAATCCTCGATTACCTTAATTTATTTTTTAAATGAAAATTGGAACAAATCCAGCCCCAGCCATAGGCTGGTCCGCCTTTGGCGAAAACTGAGCTACGGGCCCCTCACTCAAGAAAACCTGCAGAACTAATATTTAAAACTCTATCTATTTAACGCCAGCTTTATCAGATGGTCAAGAAGCTGGGGAAATTCCATTCCCGCGGCGCGCGCCGCTTTTGGAAAAAGCGATTCTGAAGTAAGCCCAGGCAGAGTGTTTGTTTCCAATATATATATGCCCCTTGAAGAAACGATAAAATCCGAACGGGAGTAATGTCTCAAAGACAGCGCGCGGTGAGCCGCTACCGCCATATTCTCTATCAGGCGTTTTACCGAATTATCAAAACCCGACGGACAAATTTCTTTTGTCGCTCCGTTATATTTAACTGTGTAGTCAAAAAAGTTTCCCTCAGGGGGCACGATTTCAACCGGAGGCAAAGGATAAATAAGATGCTTTCGATAATTCTCAATAACACCACAGGTCGCTTCCCTACCTTTTATAAATTCTTCAACCAAAATCTTATCGTCAAATTCAAAAGCTTTTATGATTCCTTCCGTAAGCGCGCCGTAGCCGAAACACACGCTCGTTCCCACAGAAGAACCCCTGCTCGCGGGTTTAACCACCCAAGGCGAAGGCATAAGACCTATTATTTTTTTGGCAATTCCTTCCGGATATTCAAACATTAAATCATCCTGGCTGAAAACCAAGCTTCTGGGAGTTTTGAGACCGAGGCGCGCGAAAATCTCCTTGGCGCGGTGTTTTTGCATCGCCAAAACCGACGCGACAGGGGTAGAACCGGTATATCTTGCGTTATGTTGTTCGAAAATCTGCTGGACCTTCCCGTCTTCTCCGAACTCCCCGTGCATGGCGTTGAAAGCGACATCGATATACCGAAAAATTTTTTCCGGCTTTACGGGAAAACCCGACAAGTGCCATTCTCCTTCTTTCGATATGAGAATATCGACGCCGTGGTATTTATCCGGTAAATGTTTCAGCACTTCCCCGCCGCTGTTAAGAGATACTTCATACTCCGCGGAAGGACCGCCCCTCAAAACGCCTATCTTCGGCCTGTGGTCGTTTCTTGTGAACATACAATAATATTATATATAAAAAAATCAAAATCCAAAAGGCAAAATTCAAAAATAATTTTTTAATTTACTAAATTCTAATTACTATTTCTAAAACAAAGCCGCCCCCGAAACGCTTTCGCGCCGGGGGCGGCTAACTACCGTTTTCCGGATCCATGTTATCCATTTATGACCGCTTCAGGGCCGACCCTTTTGGGGAAATATTCAACGCGAAATTCTTCGCGGATATCGTCCCGGGTCTTTTTGTTACGGGCGTTGCGTCCAATCCAATAGGTCCCTATCATTGTTCCGATGGCGCATCCGATAGCATACGAAACAACAAGGGAAACATCATTCAAATTATTTACTATCTTTTCAAGAACATAATACCAGATGAGAATATTGACTATGGTCACCATTCCACTTGCCCAAACCTGTGCCCTGGTAACATATTTTGTCCAGGCGGTAACAATCAACATTTCAAAAACGCCGACCAAAAAAAGCGGGGTCATGGTAATAATTGATTTAATTGTAAAAGAAAAGCGACCTTTTTGACAAAATACGCTTCTTTGAAGCCATATTTTATCCTATTTTAATTTTATCACAAACGATTCTTACCGCGCCCTCTTGCCAAACCGATTTCTTTTTGACGCAAAAATAAACCTGAAAAAGCCCGAATTGCCAACGTAAAAACGGGCGCAAAAACGAAGGTGATAAACGTAATATTATTTATACATCAAATAACCAAAAAAGTCAATGTAAAACGCCTCTTTCCGCGCTGTAATTTGTGATAAAATGAAAAAATACGCGATAAAATTAAACGTTATTCTTCTTTTATAAACATGGACAAAATATTCGAAAAAAAATGGTTATTATACGTTCTGATAGCCCTGACTTTTATTACAAGATTTTCTTCCTTAAGTTATCCCCCAGAAGTGGTTTTTGACGAGGTGCATTTCGGAAAATTCTCAAGCGCCTACTTTACTCACGAATACTATTTCGATATCCATCCTCCGCTAGGCAAGCTTATGATAGCCGGATTCGGCAACCTCTTTGGGTTTAAACCAGATATAACATTTGAAGAAATAGGAGAAGAAGCCGGCGGCGGCCAGCTTTTTATGTTGAGATTTCTCCCCGCGTTGGGCGGAGCGCTTTTTGTTTTCGCCATATACGCGCTCATTCTGAAAATGGGACTATCGAAAAAAACGGCTTATCTCGGTGCAATTCTTGTTCTTTTTGAAAACGCCATACTCGCGCAGTCAAAATTCATACTGATGGACATATTCCTTCTGCTTTTCGGTTTTGCCTCTCTTTATTTTTATTTCTCATACCGAAAAACCGAAAACAAAAAATTCAAGAACTGGTATCTTTTGTGGGCAGCGTTTTTTTCCGCGCTTGCTTTTTCAATAAAATGGACCGGCATTTCTTTCTGGGCGCTCATATGTCTTCTTGTTTTCATTGAAAAAATAAAAAATCTGAAAATAAAAATCATCGGTACCCAACTAAAAGAAATCGCGAAAGAATACGGCATTCTTGTTGCCGTACCGTTTATAATTTATTACCTGATTTTTGCTATTCATTTTTCTTTGCTTTACAAAAGCGGACCAGGAGACGGGTTCATGACGCCGGCCTTCAAAAATACGCTTGAAAATTCCTATCACACTGAGGGCGTCGCGCCCCTCTCAGGATGGGGCAAATTCCTTGAACTTAACGCCGAAATGTACAGAGCAAACGCGGGGCTAACCGCGACCCACGCCTATGGAAGCAAATGGCATGAGTGGCCGACAGGCACGCGTCCAATCTGGTACTGGACCAAAACCGAAAATGGAACGCATGGAAATATATATCTTCTGGGAAACATGGTAATATGGCACGCGGTTCTACTGTTTAACGCTCTCGTATTTTTATCCCTCTTTATAAAACCATGGCGGAAAAAAATCGGCTGGCTTGGAGCGATATTTCTCGCGGGATACGTGGTAAATATTCTGCCATACATATTCGTGACAAGAGTGGCCTTTCTTTACCACTATCTCCCCTCCCTTGTTTTCGGCATACTGGTTCTTGTTGTCTTTTACGACAAAATACTGAACAGAAAAGGATTCGTTTTCGACGCCGCGTATCTTCTTTTCATCGCGGCCGTTGTCGGATTTTTCGTCTGGATCTCTCCTCTTACTTACGGGACAATGGTAAACGAATCACAACACCAGGAATTCGTTAATTACATCGCCACGCTTACGAAATTCCAATAAATTTTTTTGCCTCAACGGAAAAATTAAAAAACAGCCCCGGATTTTGCCAGAGCTGTTTCAAAAATCTATTTTTTTAACGCCACATCGTTAATCCGCGCGATAACGATTTCCTTCTGCGCCACCGACAATGCTTTATTGAGTTCCGGATAAAGAATTTTTTCCTCAGTTTCTCTGTGTTTTTTGAGCAAATCCTCAAAACCCGCGGTTTCCGGAATTTTACCCGCCAAAACATCCGCCTCAATCCTATTAAGCATTCCCAAAAGCTGGCCATGCTCCTCTTTAATCCTGTTTATAAGAACACTAAGCTCCGGCTTGCCGGAAAAAACAAATTTGAAATTTATTTTTTCCTCAACGAAAAAATGTTTTTCCAATTGCCATTTGAAATCGTCGAAATCCAATTTTGATTCATTGGATTTCGAAATATCGGATTTAAAAACGGAAAAAAGAGTTTCAATCAAAGCGTGATGCCCAACCATTAAAGCCAAAAGTCTGTTTTCTTCAGTCATATTTTATTTAAAAAAATTACTTATAATTTATCCCCAATTCAATACAACAAAATACACCACAACAATGTTTCCGAAAAAAGTTTCGTCAGCAAGTTATCCGACAAGAGCGGCCAAAATCACCGCGGCGACCGAAGCGTCGGCAAGCCCGAATTTCTGATGAAACTGAAGTTTTTCCCTGTTCACGAAAATACCCAAAGCAACCGCGATAATAATATAACTTTCGGATAGCGCCGTCGCCACCGCCACGGGAATAATGGAAGCGGCGAAAGCAAAAGCTATCCAGGCAATATTATCGGAAACCGACATCATAAAAAGAATTCTACGGTTCGCGTAAATATCGCTTATTGTTTTGACGACTCTGCCTTTAAAAATAAGGAAAAGGGCGCAGCAAAAAGCGATAAAAAAACATACAAAAAAATTCGCCAAAAGAGGATTGGTTTCTCTCGCCCCCCAACCCATGAAAAAATTAGCGGCACCCATGAGTACCGCGGAGGCGAAAGCCAAAATGGTTCCCTTTTCCATCAAATATTGTTTTTTGAAATATTCTTTTTGAAAAGAAACGAGAAAAAGACCGAATATTATCGAAAAAATTAAAACCAAAGTAAAAATATCGACCGCTTCAGAGAGAACAAAATAAGCCAAAAGCGCGGCAATGATTATCTCAAAAGAAAATATCGGCTCAACTACGGCCAGTTTCCCTATTCTCAATGACTCGAAATCGAAAATCGCCGCTACAAAAGCACGAGTGCCAAAGCCGTTAATATATAAAACTCCCTCAAATTACCTGAAAACAAATCGGGGATGTCATCATAAACAAAAGGCAAAAGAACCACGACGCCGAAAAAAGTAACCGCGAATAAAGCCCCCCAATCGCCAATGGCGCGAGCGGATTTTTGTATATAAAAATCGCCTATGCCCCAGGCGAGCATCGCGACAAAAGCGAAACCAATGCCGACATCAGCGCTCATAAAAAATTACTTTGATTTGCCAATTTAAAATTATTAATTGGGAATTTAAATTTTTTTTAAGTTCGCGTCATTATTTCCCAAGGAGCTTTTCCTCCGATTTTTCTCGGCTCCCCGGAGCGCCGGTATAAAAACTCCGCCATCTTAAAAACCATAAACCCGACAACATAACCAACTATTGCTCCCGAGATTATGTCCGCCGGATAATGAACTCCGCAAAAAACACGAAAAAAACCGTTTAAAAAAGATAAGACAAACAAACCCCACCCCATCTTCCTATTGAAGGAAAAAACACAAGCCGAAAAAGCGAACCAGAACATCGCGTGGCCGGAAGGAAAAGACAACCCTCCGGCTTCAATTAACGGATTAAATTCATAAAGTAAAAATGGCCGCGGCCTGTCAAAATAATATTTTATTACGGTGCCCAAAAAAAACCTGGAAATTATAGCCGCGACGAAGGGCGTGACAATCATGTATTTTTTGTCCTTAAGAGAATATCCCTTTTTAAAAACGTAATAAATTATAAATGCCGCGGCAATAAAATACGGTAAAAACAAAGCAAAAAAAACCGCCAAAAAATCAAGCCATCCGGCGATTCCGGATAAACCGTGTATAAGCGTAAACAAATAGGAATCCAAAAAAATCATATGCTTATTATATTATCTCAGGTAGGTTTTTGGCCAGAAGGCGTCGATAATTAAAGACAGAAAGACCCAGCCCAAAATAAATAGCAGGCCGTATTTGCTTATTTCATGAAGATAAAACGAATAAAAATTTTCTTTTTTTGTAATTTCTAAGCTCTCCACATAAATAATCTCGCACGCTCCCGCGCCGGTATCATTTCTTACAACACTCGTATTCATGGAAAATTCTTCCGGGTCATACTTGCCCGCGCTACCGACATTTTCCGCTTTCACATTAACAAGCTTGCCTTTTATTTTTATCTGATCGCCTCCTCTTATTTTTTTTGCGATTTTCAATATGGCTTCATCGTTTATTACCAGATGATTATTCGAAATTTCATTACTATTGAAAACAATATCTCCGCGCCACTCATAAAAACAAAATCTCATATCCTGGGAAAAACTCAAATCAGAATCTTTATAAACGCCGCTTTTTACGTTACTGCCCCAAATAACGCACAAATCGAGAGGAAACACGCTGTCTCTCTTGTATATGGTAAATAGCGTATAATCAAATCTGTTTACCACAAGCGCGGAAATCTCGTAATCGTAAACCGGCGTAAGCTCGTAAAGATAATCGTCTTTTTCAAAAATAATCGTATCTTTTTCGGCAATTGCCGATTGGACCGGTTCTTTAAAAACACCAGATTCGATATCTTCCGCCTGCCGATACATATCGCGCGTATAAAGAGTGGCGAAAAAAGAAATCAAAAAAAACCAAAATAACAGTTTTTTTGTTTTTTTAAAAAATACGGCCACTCCCATACATTTTATTGTAACACACGCGGCTAAATCCCGTTAGAAGACGCGCAACTCAAAAATCCCTTTATCTATGCGTCTCACGGAGCGTCTTATGAAAAAAGAACCCACACACAATTTGCGCGGTCGCGCAAATTGTGTGTTAAATGAAAAATGAAAAAACGTCCTGGTAAAAACCGGAATACAAGCACAAATAATAGAAAAATTATTGCTTTTGCGGTTGGGAAAAAATTCCCGCGTCGGGCATTACCTGAACGGTTTCCGCGGTAATGCTCCCGTCGGAGTTGGCGGTTCCATTAACCACAACTTGCTTTCCCGAGACCAGATCATCCGGGACACCTTCGGTATTTTTCATTGTCTTTGTTGATGAAGTAACCAAAATCACTTTTGAATTGCCGTCTCGCGATTTGACGACTATACTTGATTCGTCTTTTGAAATTATCTCACCGGTAACAAAACCGCCGCCCGCCCGGTCTCTTAGGCCGGTTCTCTGGCCGGAAATCTGCTGAAAATTTACACCGCCGGAAACGCGAAAATCTCCCGGCGTCCGCGCGGAACTCAACTGGCTATATTTCATTCCGCCATAAAATCCACCGAGACCGGCGACTACGATTGTAATCAAAACCGCAATTATAATATTTTTATTTTTCTTCATATTTTTTATAATAACTACTTTTAATTTTAATTTATTATTTTCGATTACTCGTATCTTAAAGCTTCGATGGGATTCAAAGATGCCGCGCGCCTCGCGGGGTAATAACCGAAAATAATGCCTATCGCCGCGGAAACGCAAAAAGCCAAAAGAACCGAATATAAAGTAACCGAAGTCTGCATTACATCAAAATAATTTATGCCGTAAGAAATCAGCCACCCTAAAATCACACCGATAAAACCGCCTGTAAACGTCAGAGCGACCGCTTCGGTCAAAAACTGCATGCTTATGTCTTTTTTCTTCGCGCCAATGGCTTTTCTTAGTCCTATTTCCCTGGTTCTTTCGGTAACCGTCGTAAGCATCATGTTCATAATGCCGATGCCTCCGACAAGAAGCGAAATACCCGCTATGGCGCCCAAGAGCAAGGTAAAAGTCTGAGTAATACTCGAGGCGGCGGAAACAATATCGGACTGATTCATGATACTGAAATCCGCGCTCGCGGGATCGGCAATATTGTGGCGGCTGAGCAAAAGACTGCTTATCTGCTCCTGAACATCGGACATTACTTCTTCGCTCTCAGCTTCGATGTTAATCGTCGAAAGATAAGTGCCGCCAACAAGAAACTTTTGCGCCGTTGTCAAAGGAATAAAAATTATATCGTCGCGGCTGCCAAACCCGGTTCCGCCCTTTGATTTGGTAATTCCGATAACTTTAAATTCTATCCCCTTGATGCGTATCGTCTGGCCTATCGCTTCATAACCCTCGCCGAATAAATCATCGCGGGTATCCGGCCCCAAAACCGCCACTTTAGACAAGCTTTGGACATTCTGGTCGGTGATAAAAACACCCTCATCAAGTTCAATTTTTCTGACGCCAGCATAAGATGCTACCGTACCCGTGACGGAAGTATTCGTATTTTTCCCTCTACTTGTAATCTGGTACCTGCCGGAAACCTCCGGGGCAACGGACATTACAAACTGAACTTCTTTTTCTATAGCTTGGCTGTCTTCAAGCGTTAACGTTCTCGCCGAACCCATGCCGCCGCGCACTTCGGTGCCGACTCCCCTTTGAGAACCCGGCATTACCATTATCAAATTAGAACCAATCGACTCGATACTGGATTGAATCGTCTGCTGGGCGCCCTGTCCGACGGAAACCAATGCAATAACCGAAGATATACCGATAACAATTCCCAGTATGGTAAGACCCGATCTTGCCTTATTGGCCGAAAGCGCAAAATATGTTTCTTCCGCTATATCGAATATTTTCATGTTTTTTTCTTCTTTTTTTCGTCGCTTAAAATCATGCCGTCCTTTATATGTATTACTCTTTTCGCGTGTTCCGCGACATCATGTTCGTGGGTTATCAAAATAATAGTATGGCCGTTTTCTTCATTGAGTTTCCTGAAAGTTTCAAGCACGATTTCCCCCGTCTTGGTATCGAGATTACCCGTAGGTTCATCCGCGAGGATTATTTTCGGATTATTTACCAAAGACCTGGCTATCGCCACGCGTTGCATTTGACCGCCCGACAACTGGTTTGAGAGGTGATGAAATCGGTTTTCTTCTAGCCCGACAGCCGCCAAAGCTTTTCTCGCTCTTTCTTCCCTCTCTTCTTTTCCTATATCCGCGTTGTAAACCAACGGCAAAGAAGCATTTCTTAAAACGGTGCTTCTCGGCAGAAGATTGAACGACTGAAAAACAAAACCTATTTTATTTTTCCTTACATCGGCAAGATCGTCGTCCGACAATTTTGAAACATCTTCGCTGTCGAGGAAATAACTACCGCTCGTGGGAGAATCAAGAGCGCCGATAATATGCATCAGCGTGGACTTCCCGGAGCCCGACGGCCCCATAATGGCGACAAACTCTCCGTCGCTTATCGTAAAGCTTACATCTTTAAGCGCCTGAAATTCCACGTCGCCAGTTTTATAAACTTTTGTTATGTCTTTTATTTCAATCATTTTTGTTTTTACCGCGGACCGCCGAAAATAGCTCTTGTTCCGGTATTTGGAACCGCTGTATTGGAATTTGAACTGATCGTGCGCGAAATAACCCAAGAACCCTCCTTTACCCCGCTTGTAATCTCGGTTTTGGTATCATTTGAAACTCCCGTTTCCGCTTGTTTTATCAGCGGCGAAACCGCCAAAACGGTTCCTTGCGCGGCCTGTTCTTCCGTTATGCCTTCGGGAAGCGATTCAAACAATTCGACATATTTGGCGCCATCCTGAATTTTTACCGCGCTGTTTGAAACCGTCAAAACATCCGGCCTGACATCGGTTATTATATTGGCGCTCACGCTCATGCCCGGTTTTACTCTGTCATCCTGAGTGTCAAAAGCGATTTTTATATTATAAGTGACAACACCCTGCGTAACAGTCCCCAGCGTATCTACCTCCGCGACCTTGCCGGTAAGAGAAAGCCCTTCAACGGCGTCAAAAGAAAAAACAACTTTTTGCCCGACAGAAACTCCCGCGGCGTCAACTTCATTCAGAGAAACTTCGGCAAGCCTCTGGTCGGAAATAACCGTCGCGACAACAGTTCCCGAACTTACGGTGTCTCCTTTTTTCACGCCGACATCCGCCACCACTCCGCCAAAAGGCGCCCTTATATAATGGTCGGACAAAGTCTGCTTCGCGTCTAAAAGCGCGTCTTCTTTCTGTTGGATAACTATTTTCTTCGCCCTGATGTCGAATTCATCGGCTCCGGCTTTCATATCCGCGAGCGACAATTCAAGCTCTTTAATGGTTCTCTCCGCGTTAACCAAAGCGTTGCGGTTATCGACAAAAGCCCTTTGAACCGAAAGCAGATTGGAAATATAAGTATTGTTTTTGGAAGTATATGATTTCAAAACTGTCTGGTAACCGGACACGGTAGAATATACGGGCAAGCTTCTGTCCAAACGGTAATCGACCCAAT
>CAZVBU010000008.1:0-12903 GCA_964625935.1 uncultured Candidatus Saccharibacteria bacterium | reverse complement strand
GACCGCCGCCTGCCGACCGAAGCCGAGTGGGAAAAAGTTGCGCGTGGGACAGATGAGCGCGTGTATTCCTGGGGCAATACTGCGCCTAATGTTGCTCTACTCAATTCCATGTACAGTGATATAGGTGATACCGTTGAGGTAGGACAATATCCACTCGGTGCCAGCCCTTACGGCGCATTGGATATGATAGGGAATGTCTGGGAGTGGGTGGGGGAAACTGTGTATGGCGATATTTTTGACGACAGACCTCTGCCATCAAACGGATATGTTAACAGTACGGATAGCTTTGGCATCGCCTTCAAAACATCACCATCCGTCGGCGACTATTCTTTCTTTTCCGATTATTTTTGGAACGAGGGAAGCGAAGAGCGGGGGATAATAAGGGGAGGTTTTTGGGGAAACGGTTCCGACGCCGGTATTTATTCGGTAAATATTGCCGTGCCGCCTTCTTTTATCGGCCCCGCGGTGGGATTTAGATGCGTGAAAAAATCAAATTGATAAAAATTTAATGAGGTTTTTGGCAAAAACAATAAAAACATTTTTTGTCATCGCGGGGGCGGCATTTTTGGCGTCACTCGTCATTAACGCTTCGGATAATATTAACAATTTGTCGGATTCGGTTTTGGGAAATGTCGCGTCGTCTCTTTTGTCCGGTTCGGGCAAGAACGACAAATGTCCCCCCGACATGGTCTTCGTTGACACTTCGGAAGACGGATTTTGCGTTGACAGATATGAAAATTCACCGGGCGTCAAATGCGCCAATCCGGACCCAAAAAATAAAACCGAAACCGAAAAGAATCTTTCAGACGCGTTATGCGTTCCCGTTTCCGAAAAAGGAAAAACTCCTTGGAGAAATATAGCTCGTCATCAAGCGGAACTCGCTTGCTCCAAAGCGGGCAAGCGTCTGCCCGCCGCCAAAGAGTGGTATCTTTCCGCCATAGGAACACCGGATAAAAACGAAGGTTGGGATTCAAATGATTGCAATGTGAATAAAACAGGCGTATCTTCTCCGGACCCATCCGGCTCCCACTCAAGGTGCGTTTCTTCAGTCGGCGCTTATGACATGGCGGGAAATGTCTGGGAGTGGGTGGCGGCGGAAATTGAAAATGGAGTATATAATGGCAGGATGATGCCGGGCGAAGGTTATGTAAGCAACGTTGATTTGTCGGGCATGCCCGTTGAAACTTCGGCAAGTCCGGACTCGGCTTTTTTTAGAGATTATTTTTGGCTGGATAAGAACGGCGTTGTTGGGATATTCCGCGGAGGGTATTGGGGGAACGGAGATAACGCCGGTATTTTTTCTTCATATGCCTATTCTTCAGCCGATTTCGTCGGTCCCGCAGTGGGATTCCGCTGTGTTAAATCTGCCGGAAAATAGAAATTATGTTTTCTATGGATAAAAAATTTAGCGCTCTCTTTGTTGGCTTTTTTGCGGCGGCGTTTTTATATTTTTTTCCTTTCTTTTGTTTCGCGGGCATTCTGACCCAGGTGAGTGATCTCATTACCGATTCTGGCCCTTCGGCTACTTCATCTCACACCATCAGTTTTCGTCTTGTCAACACGGTACCGGCATCAGGCAAGATAATAGTTGTTTTTGATGGCGGGTTATTTACGGTTTCCAACGACCTTGATTTTAACGATATTGACGTATCCTTCAGCACGACTTCCGCGACTTCAACATATTTTGAAGAAAGAACACTCGCCGCCGTTCCTTCGGCGACGGATGACGGAGTTTCCGTTCAAACAGGGAATATTGATACCATTACCATAACTCTCAATTCCTCTTCGGGTTTTTCGGCCGGAGATTATATAAAAATTGAGATAGGTTCGGCCGCTTCTTATCAAGGGGCGGGGAGCGATTCCATAGCCAATCCGTCTTTTTTTCGTTCTTATCACATAAGAATTTATACCCAGAACGCGGGGGGGGTTGAAATTGACCGAGGAACGGCAATGATAGCCGTTGTTGAAAAAGTGGCGGTAGTCGCGAGTCCTCTCGTGGAACCCCCGATACTTTCAAATGGTTTGCCTTCCGGCGTGGTGGCGGCAGGGAATCCAACGATAGAAATTTCTTTAAACACAAATAAAAATTCGTGGTGCAGGTATGCCACAACATCAGGCATTGATTATGATTTGATGACAAATAATTTTACTTTATCCGGCAGCACCACTCATGCCGTTGTTCTGACAGGTTTTCAAGACGGGCAGGCGTATGTTTATTACGTGAGATGCGAGGACTTCGCCGGCACGGAGACGGACAGTGATTATCTTATTTCTTTTTCTCTCGCCGAGACGCCGCCGCCCTTAGGGACGCCCTTGCCCACGGGGACGCCCGCTCCCACCGCCGGTCCGCCCGGTCCGGGCGGTTCGATTTTTATACAAAGCGGGAATATTTTGGGGGGAAGCCAGAATCTTTATCTTTCTTCGATTACGCTTGAGGGTTGGGCTTTTCCCATGAGCTCGGTTTCCATTTTGAAAGACGGTGTTCTTTACCGGCGTTCTTTTGCCGATGGAACAGGCAAGTTTATCGACACCGTCGTGGAACTTGAACGCGGAACTTATACTTTTATCGTTTATGCCGTCGATTCCAAGGGACGTAAATCCGCTTCTTTTTCTTCGACAATGACCCTGCTTCAGGCCTCGAACAACAAAATTTCCGATATTGTTATTCCGCCTACCGTTGTTGTCGATAAGGAAAATATAAAATCCGGCGATAAGGTTACGATTTCGGGCGAAAGCGTTCCGGGCGCCAGAGTGGAAATTGTCGTAAAAAAACAATCCGAGGTTATTTTGGTAAGCGCGGTAAAAAAATATTATGCCACAAGTTCTTTGGGCGTGGCGGGTGTCGCGGACGGAATATGGTCGGTTGAAGTTGATACAGCCGGTTTTGACGACGGGACATATGAAATAAGCGCGAGAACGACAACTGGAGCGGGAAAAGAAAGCGATTATAGCCGTGTTTTATTTTTGGGGGTGGGGGAAACCGCGGGGCCGGATTTCGGCCTCAGAGCCGATTTGAACAAAGACGGCAAGGTTAATCTCGTGGACTTTTCCATTCTCCTGGTTTATTGGAAAACAAGCGACGCCAATGCCGACATAAACTCCGATGGCGCGGTTAATCTGGGTGATTTCTCCATCATGCTGTTTTATTGGACCGGGTAAGCTCGCTTCGCGAGAATTTCAAATTTCAAATTTCCAATGTCAAATCAACATCAAGATACAAATGAAAATTACCTCAATTTCCGGTAAGAAATAATTTGGCATTTAGTAATTTGAATTTGATTGGAAATTTGTCATTAGGATTTTGGCATTATCGTTGAAAATTATTCAGGATTTCATATTTAGGATTTGGAATTTTTTTAGAATAATTATGAACAGGTTTTTTTATAGATATTTCAGATTAATTTTATTGGTTTTTATTGTTTTTGTTATTTTTGCCGGAAGTTTTTCTTTTTGGTATTTTTGGGGCGGGGGAAACGATGTTATAACTCCGAGCGATATGGTTGAAATTGAGGAGTCATTTTCTTCTCCCTTAAAAACATATGGCGGGGAGAGTGTTGGACTCAAAAGCTTCAGGGGTAAAATAGTTGTCGCCAATTTTTGGGCCACGTGGTGTCCTTATAGCCCCGGGGAGCTCGCGGCTTTTTCAGAAGCGCAGAAATTGTACGGCGCCAAAGCGGTTATTTTGGGAATAAATCGCATGGAGACCTTGGTTTTCGCTAAAGGATTTTCGGACAAACTCGGTTTGTCAAACATCCTTTTTTTACTTGACCCGGAAGACGCCTTTTTTAAGTCAATAGGCGGGTATGCGATGCCCGAAACGGTTATTTTTAACGCGAACGGCGATATAGCTTTCAGGTACCGCGGTCCCATGACGCGTTCCGAAATCATAGACGCGGTGAGAAGAGTTGTTGAGGCGGAAAAATAACTTTAAAAAACATTCATTAATCAAAACGCAATACTCATTTTTTAATTTTTAAATTGGTTCTTTGGTTTTTTCCGCTAAACGTGATGTCGCTTGCCGTGCAATCAAATATTGAGTTATTAAGTTTCGCGTTTTCCGCTTGGTTTTGACGCGTTGCGTTTGACTTTTTTGTTTTTTTTGTTGTTTAAGTTTTCGCACGTTTGATTAAACGCGCCTTTAACCTGTATAATTCTAGACAAGATTTTGTTTTTTGAAAATAAAACCGACCGAAAGGAGCTCTCTATGGAAAAAATATTAAAGATTGGTTTTGTTACCCCAGAAATGATGGTTCCGGATTTGGGAGAGGCGTGCGATATGATTTTTGCCGGCGGCTTGGGTATTCTCGCGGGCGAAATTTTTCGGGGGCTCGGAGAATTTGGAAACACTCTTTTGGCGGATAAGAATATAGCCATTGAGTCGGTTTGCGTAGCGCCGGGTTTCGCTTATGATTGGAGACCCGAGCGTAAACGCGTAACGTATCGTTGCGATAAAAATAATGGTAACGGCAACGGGTGCGGAAATATTTTTACTCTACAGCGTCGGCTTCAGACGAAATACGAATTAGACAATAAACAGCTTCAAGTTGACGTGCCTTGCGTCAGGCGAGGCAGCTCTTTAGCGGCGTTTCCGCGCAATAAAGCGTTTGATGTCTTGTATACGTCCGACAGAGAAAAAAGAGCGATTCAGCACGCGCTTTTAGGTTTTTCTGCCGCCGCGATTTTCAAACATTTAAATTTTTATCCCGATATCGTTTGGCTGAACGAAGGTCATACCGCCGTTGTTTATCCGGCTCTTATGGAGTGCGGTTGTTTTAATAACGCCAAACTTGTTTTTACGACCCACACCCCGCGTATTGAAGGACTTGAGTGTTTTTTCAGAGAATTATTCCCCAAAATGAAAATACCTCAGTATTACGGCCAGTTTTTTTACAGATCGAGCGATAACATGATTGATATGACTTTAGCGCTTCTTAAACTAGCAGATTTGGTTAACGCCGTAAGCCGGGAACATGAAGATGTTACCAAAAACATGTTTCCGGATTTTAGGGATAAAATAATCAGCGTCACCAACGGATGCGACAGAGGGCTGTGGATGTCCGACAGAGTGAAGGCGCTTGGGGAAAATCCTTCCGCGGATAGTTTGTGGGAGGCGCACTTGCAGGATAAGCAGGATTTTTTGGATTCTTTTGATTTGAACTGGGATCCGCTTGACCCTGTTGTGATGTTTGGCAGGCGCATTACTTGGTATAAACAGCAGTTACCCATGCTGGAGCCGATTATTCAGGCGGTTTGCGGTGAGCGCGACAGATACTACGATTGCGGCCAGTGCGGCGTTTTGCCGGGTTTAGAGCTTAAAGTCGCGGCAATGGGGCGGGCGCATGAAGCCGACAATGAAGGCATCAGGTGGATGGGTGTCTTCCAGAAGTGGACCGAGAGCGATTTTAACGGAAAGTTTGTTTACAGGCCGGAATACGGTTTTCGGCTCTTAAAAGATATGGCTGTTTCAAATGATTTGTGGCTGCATTGTCCTTGGCCTTTTCAGGAAGCATGCGGAGCGAGTTCTCGCCGTTCGTTTGTTAACGGCAATCCTTCCGCGTCAACTAAGTCCGGCGGCGACATGGAGTTTGTGGAAAGCTACAACCCCGTAAGCGATACCGGCAACGGCTTTTACAAAGACCCTTATAAACCTCGTGTTTTGTACGATAATTTAAAAATTTTCTCCGACCTTTATTGGGCATGGCGCGAAAAAGGCGACAGACGCTGGGTGGAAATGAGAAGACGGGCTTTTAAAACCGGTAAGCGGCTTGATACCGAAATTATGCTTAAAAAATATACCGAACTTTTCCTTTTTATGTTGGGCTGGTAAAAAGCCCGAAAAAATAAGATAAATCCGCCGTTTTTTTTCGGCGGATTTTTTATGTGGATTAAAAAAAATTTTTGTTTTTTGTGTGGTATAATTTTATTATGCTGGGAAACGGTTTCAAAAAAACATTTTTTTTGTTTTTTATCGCGGTTGTTTTTGTTTTTTCGGCTTATTTCGCGGCAAAAAAGATTTTTCACGGCGTTACAGCTTCTGTCTTAGCGCCGCCCTCGGAAATTAATCTGGATTTGGATAATTTAAAAATAAAAAATATAAATCCGGAGCTCCTATACTCCGGCGGAGATTTATCCGGCAGTGGTTCCGACGCGTTTTATGAAAATAATGTTTCACGGGCTGAGGCCGGCGGTAGAGGTGAGAGATGATAATTTGTCCGGTTAAAAATACAGCGGGATATGTTTGCGGTTTTAAAACATTAAAATACGCTGTTAAAAAACAACATAATTTTTGAAAAAAAGATTTAAATTTTTAACGTGATGAAGAAGATGCTCAAAAAAAATAATCGCGTCTTTTGTTTTGAGGAAGGGTTTACGCTTATGGAGCTTTTGGTTGTTATCGCCATAATCGGCCTTCTGGGGTCTTATGTCGTCGCGTCCATGAATGAAGCGAGAGGAAAGGCGAGAATCGCTAAGGCACAGGACCAAATTTCTGAAATAAGAAAAGCGATAGCGCAATTGGTGATTGATACCGGCGAATGGCCCGGACATAAAAGCGTTGAAGAAATTGAAAGCGGTGTCGGGGGGAACGAACTATGGGATTTGAATGTGCCCTTGGCGGGAATTGTCGCGACAGACGGGAATTATGCCAACTGGAACGGGCCATATCTTCAATCGGTTCCGGCTGACCCGTGGGGGAATAATTATTTTTTGGATACGGATTATGATGTTGAACCCGGGGCGGGCGAGAAATGGGCGGCCATCTTGGGTTCTTTCGGTCCGAACGGAGTAGGACAGAATTTGTATGATAGCGATGATGTGATATTGCTTTTAGCGTCTGAATAGGAATCCGAGGCGTATTTTTTTTGATTATTTTTCGAAAAATAATTATTAATCATATTTCTAACGGAATGAAAAAATATTCAAAAGTTGGCAACAGGGCGGGGAAGCCCGCGTATAGGACGCCTTCAAGCTTCCGTGTCCGCAAGAATATGGAAACCGCGGTTTTGAAAGGTTTTCGCCGCGGAAGAAAGGATTTTTTCCGTACCGGGAAAACCAAATAGTTTTTCAACTTTTTCCGAATTGCAGGTCGTAGAGGCGGCGGTAAACACCGTCTTCTTTTTTTACGAGTTCGTCGTGGTTTCCCGTTTCGATAATGCGGCCGTCTTTTAGAACTATTATTTTGTCGGCTTTTTTTACCGTGCTTAACCTGTGGGCTATTATTATTGTTGTTTTGTCTTTCATAAGCCGGGAGAGAGATTGTTCTATCAATTGTTCGGAGCGCGCGTCGAGGGCCGAGGTCGGTTCGTCCAGAATAAGAATCTTCGGATTTTTTAGAAGCGACCGCGCTATCGCTATGCGTTGTTTTTGTCCGCCCGAAAGCTTTATTCCGCGTTCGCCGACAACCTGCTGGTATTTTCTCGGGAAATGTTCTATGAATTCGTTCGCGTGCGCCATTTTGGCCGCGCTTTCCACCTCTTCGTCTCCCGAATAAAATTTTCCGTAACGGATATTGTTCTTGACTGAATCATTGAAGAGCATTATTTCCTGAGGCACGACGCTTATTGATTTTCTCAAAGCGCATAAGTCCATTTTTCTCGTGTCGGTTCCGTCGATGAGAACTTTCCCTTCGGTTGGGAAATAAAATCCGGAAATAAGGTCCACAAGAGTGGTCTTTCCGACGCCGGATTCTCCCACAAGCGCGACAATTTCCCCGGGGAGTATTTCCATGTCGATGTTTTCAAGTATGTTTTGTCCTTTTTTGTATCCGAACGAAACGTTCGCGAATTTTATTTCGCCGCGGATATTTTCGGGCGCGGAACAGTTTTTGGGGAAATAATTTTCCGGCTTGTTCTTTAAAAAGTAGTCCGCTTTCACGAGTCCGGTGAGACCCCTCTGGAGGATCTGCCATTTGTTGCCGAGTATGAGAAACGGGCCGAAAATCATTGAGGCGTAAGAGTTGAACATTACAAGCTCTCCGGCTGTCATTTTTCCGTTTTTTATGGCGTCTACGGAATAAATAAGGATTATTATCTGCGTTATGAGCACTATCACCTTTTGATAAAAGCTCAGGTTTCTCCAGATTGAAATCAGCTTTATCACATATTCGCTTATTTTTTTGCCGAAATTGGAATTCAGTTTGTGTTTTTCGTAATTTTCCGCATTCGATTGTTTTACTGTTTGTATGTTTATGAGGGCGTCCAAAGCGTCTCCGTAAGCTTCATGATACGCGGTGAACATCTTGTTTTGAAGATTGGCTACCGGCGGGAGCGTTTTATAAAGAATGAACGCGTATAGCGCGATGCCGACAAGGAATATCGCGGAAAGTTGGAGGTTTATGGCGGCCGTAACCGCGAGAGCTATTATTATGCTTAAAAATTGGGGCAGGAGGTCTATCAGCATATCGGATGTTATGCGGTTTAAGGCGGATGCCGCCCTCATTATTCTGTGGGTTACGTTTCCTATTTTGTGATTTTTATGGAAAGACAGCGGAAGTTCCATGAGGCGTCCGAATCCGGCTGTCGTGTAATTTATTTCGACCTGTTGTCCGAAAAACTCGCGCTTTATTCCGGTTCTCCAATCTATAATGCTCGAAAGAAGGCTTATGCTTATCCACGAGGATACAAAAACCCATATATTATTTTGCTGTTCTATCACCGCGTCTATTATTTTGCCGGAAAAAAACGGAATTATACCGGAGGCGGCGGCTGACGCGATAGCGAGCAGGCTTAACGCTATTATGTCTTTTTTGTATTTGTATAATTCAATTTTCAATATTTTCAGGCCGTTTTTAAGACGTTTTGTTTCGTTTTTGCCGTTTTCATTCATATTTCAATTCTAGAATAAAATAACGTATTTTGCACCATTTTGACTTTTCTTTTATTTTACCGATGTTATAATTCAATATATAAATACATATTTATGAAAGAAAGATTTCATTTTGAATTTTTGGGGGATGACGAAATTCTTCCCAAAGACGAGGGGATTGACGGCGGAGACGATAATTTTCCTCCTTTTCCCGGCGCGAAACTTGTTGATAAAAAATCCAAAACTCCTGAAGGGTTTAATGATGGCGGGGAAGAAGGATGGCAAAGAATAGGGGGTGGCGAAGGCGGCGTTGGTATGAGCGTTTATGGAAAAAGTATTGAAGAACTTGAAAAAGACTTGGAAAACCTGACCGATGAAGACGCGGAATATTGGGAAATCAAGAAGGAATTAGACAAGAAAAAATCTGAATGTTTCGGAAAGAAAGGGGGGGATGGCGGCGAGTGCCGTCATGGCGGAGAAAAAACGACGCGCTCGGAATATTTGGCGGAAAAAATGAGAAAAAAACATTCGGAAAAAGAATCCGAAAGAGGCGGCAGGACGGGCGGGGAAAGAATGACGCGCTCAAGGGCGAAACTTAAGAAACTTGAAGAAAAAAATGGCGGTTAGCGTTTGTTGCGCCAAAACATCGGTAAAAAAAAATTCCGGCCGTGGAAACGGGCGGAATTTTGGTTTGAGCGATTTTGATTTTAAAAAAAATGTTTTTAATGTTGTAAAAAAGATACCGAAAGGAAAAACGATGACTTATAAGAATGTGGCGGTATTGGCTGGCAGTCCGAAAGCATGGCGGGCCGTTGGAAATATCTTGAATAAAAATTACAATGAGTCAATTCCGTGTCACCGGGTTGTGAGAAGCGACGGGAAAACCGGCGGATACAACAGGGGAGAGAAAAAGAAAACTTTTCTTTTGGAAAAAGAGGGGGTTTCCAAAAAATAAAAATACCCGGTTTGATAAACAAGCCGGGCATTTTTTTGTTTTATTTTGAAAAAATTTAGGCGCCGAAATAGCGTTTTTGAATACCTGTGATTTTCCCCTGCGCGTTGGTAATCAAAACCCATCTGTCCGGATGTTTTCTCGTTATATTTTCAAGAGTTCTTTGCCAGATTGTTTTGTAGTGGTGTTCTGTCCACGCCGGGACATGGGGATCCAACGCCACTTCTTTGCATGAGATAAGAGGGCCGAGATATTCATGAGTTCCCATATCTTCAAACATCATAGACTGGCCGATGAGTTTGGCTACGATTTCACTGTCGGCTTCAACGATTCTTTCATAGATTAAGCCTGTTTTTTTCAGCTCTCCCGCGTTCGCGTCAGTCAGGCTTTCAAACTCAAGTTTGAAATTTGGCATATACCCCCCCTTTTTTTGTTTGGTAAATTTAGCAAAGCCCGCAAATTATTCCGTTTTCAGTGTAAATAAAATGAGTATTCGGGCCGAATTTATTCAAAACTTTCTGCCAGATATCTTGTTTCGGAACTGTTGTCGGCGGTTCTGTGGTAACAGTTATTTTTTCAAACTTGTCCAAAGATTCGTTCTGAATAAATTCGTCGCAGAATTTTAGGAGCTTGCTTCCGATAATCATAGCGGAAGCAAAATTTTTCGCGACGATATTTATTTCATAAGGGCAATTGGTGGGGTATAACGATGCCATGTGGCTTTTTGGTTTGCGCGTAAAACTCAGTTTGTAAATTTTCCATTTTACAAAAACAGGGCGTGTGCTTCCCGAAAGTTTTTCTCCGGGAAAAATTTCCTGTCCGACAAGTTTTTGCCTTTTTTCTTTTGCTTTTTTGTAATTTGCGGCTTCAAAAAAAATCGTGTAATTTTTGCTGGTCGGTACAAGGGTTGTTTTTTGGTAATTTAATCTGTGCGTCATGAAATTTACGATATAGTACGGCATAGGGTTTCGTTCCTTTCGCGCTGTTTTCCGGTTTTTTCAAAAAAATAATCTTTTAAAATAATACACGTGATTATTATTTTTGTCAAATATCGGCGCACTTGGAAACCCCGTTTCCAGGTAAAAAATTGCCCCGTTTTTAGGCGGGGCAAAGAGCGGTAGGAGGCGTCGTGGCGAGTCGCTAGGTGGTAGCGCGGATTGCGATACCCGTGCCGATTGAGATCACCTCGGTCAGGTAGTGACCCGGGTTACCGATGACGCCACAACGGAGCATTTCAGAGGCCTTGTGATCGGCCTCGTGGAAATTGTTTGCCACCAGAGGCGCGTCCAGGGTCCCGGCGGGCAACATGGTGTTACCACACGGGAATCCAACCGCGAATGTGATCCAGTAAATATTTGGCATACTGCCTCCTTTTGGCCTAAAGGCCGAAGTTAATGTTCTTGACTACTTAGCATTATACCATAGATTATAGATATAAGTCAATACCCAAGAAACGCTGTATTTTCGGCTTTTTTTGGCTACAATATCAAGATGGACGGAATTTTAATTCATTTTCACGAAATAACGTTAAAAGGCGACAACCGTTATATTTTTACTCGTTACCTTTTGGATAATTTGCGTTTCGCGCTTAAGAAAGAAGGCGGGTTTCGCCACGAGCCTTTTGGCGGGGGATTTTTTTTGTTTTTTGATGATAACGTGGATTTCGGTGTTATTAAAGAAAAATTGTCGAAAGTATTCGGTGTTTCCAATTTTTATCCGTTTTTTGAAGGCGGTCGCGACAAGGAATCTCTGGAGAAAAGCATCGGCGGAAAATTAGCCGGAATAAAATCCGGTTCGTTTAAAATAGACACGCACCGTTCCGACAAAAGTATTCCGTTTTCTTCGCATGATATAAACTGCGGTCTGGGAGATTTTGTCCGCGAAAAAACAGGAATGAAAGTCGACCTTGAAAATCCGGGGACGACAATTTATATTTTCGGAATTAACGGCCGTTTTGTTTGTTCGTTTGAAAAACACGAAGGCGCGCGCGGTCTGCCCGTCGGGGCAAGCGGCAGAGTCGTGTATATTATAACGGGCGGTTTTTATTATCCCATAGCGGCGTTTTTTGCGATGTGGCGCGGGTGTGGCATTATTTTCGCCCATTTTCATGGCTATCCGTATTTGAACCATGCCTCAATAGACAAAGTTCGTGAAATTGTCGCGGTGCTCGACAAATATCAGTACAATTCGAAATTATATCTCATTCCTTTCGGTGAAATACAGAAGGAAATTTCGGTTTCGTGCCCCGCGGGTTTAAGGGTGGTTCTTTACAGAAGATTCATGGCGCGCATCGCTTCGCGGATCGCGTTAAACGAAAGAGCCGGCGCTTTGATAACCGGCGACAGCATAGGACAGGTGGCTTCGCAGACTTTGGAAAACATGTTTTGCGCCGAAGACGCCGCCGGCGTTTTGATGCTTAGACCGCTTGTCGGTATGGACAAAGAGGAGATAATAAGAAAATCCAAGGAAATAGGAATGCACGATATTTCTGTTTTGCCGGATGATGATTGCTGTAAGCTTTTTATTCCGGATAATCCGGAAACAAAAGCGGGGCTTAACGCGGTTCGGCGTGCCGAAGAAAAATTGGATATTTCAAATATGGTCGATTCGGCTCTGAAAAAAGCCGTTATTGAAAATTTTTAAAATTATCAAAATTATGGAAAAAAAAGAAATCAGAAAATTTTTCAGAAGCAGGGACAATAAAATATTTTTCGGCATTATCGGCGGCGTGGGGGAATATTTTGAACTGGACCCCGCGATTTTGAGATTTTTTTACGTTCTCATGACATTTTTTACCGGTTTTTTCCCCGGTTTTCTGGCGTATATCGTCTCGGCTTTTATAATTCCGAAACACGCGAACAGTTAACGGCTTATTTTTGCGTAAAAACAAAACGCTCCGTTTTTCGCGGAGCGTTTTTTGTTATATCATTTTTCTTTTTTCGCGCCATCTTTTGAGGCCGGGCAGGAATTTCTGCGTCAGGTGCTTTGCCTGATCTATATTCGTGTTGCTTTGGCGGGATATGACTCCGGCCGTTCTTTCGAGCATTTGTTCGTATGTGAGTTCCGGCTCGGTAAAAGATCCGTGGCGATAGCAGAAACGGCAATAATCCGGATTTTCCGTTCCGTCGGCTTCATTGCCGTGTATGCCG
>CAZVBU010000007.1:0-13745 GCA_964625935.1 uncultured Candidatus Saccharibacteria bacterium | reverse complement strand
TTGTTCAGCTTTTTGTATTTTTGGCTGTGGGTGTTTATTTACAGGCACTTAATATCTTCCTGGATTTTCGCGAAAACTTTTATCGCATGGTCCGAATATGAAAAAAGCCCGGTTTATCGGGACAGGATGCTTATCGGCGCGGAATGGCCCATTGTGTTGTTTTACAATGATGTTTCCGAAAGAAGATATTATTTTCGTGTGGCGACGAAGAATAACGCGCGCCTTAAATTGCGTTATTATTTTGCCCCCTGGTCCTTTAAGGAGCCGGACACGCTGATTTTACCCGTTAAACTGGGACTGGTGAAAATAAAAACTGAGAATGAATCAAATCAAACAAGATAAAAACCCCTTAAAAGGGGTTTTTGCTTTTTTCTTGTTTTTCAATTTAGCGCGGAGTCGGGCGGCTTTTCAGTCCACTCGGCGGCAAATTTGAAAAAGTTCATGACATTTTTTTCCTTCGCGGAAAAATAATGTTCGTATTCTTTGTTTTCCATTAAACTGCTCAAGACGAGTTCAAGCACCATATGGAGGATATTGAAATATATTCTTTTTGAACCGAAGTCGGTATCGGACGGGGTTTTAAGAATTTTTATGGCGCCGTCTTTTCCGGCTGTTTTGAGTTCCGACGCGACCGTTTTTGCCATGTCCAAAATGAGTTTCGCGAAACGCCTCGGAGTTATAGGTTTGTCAAAAATAGAAGCCAAGAGAAGAGCCATTTCCGCGTTGTCTTTTTTCTCTTCTCTTGAATATCGCGTATAAAGAAAAATCAGAGAGAACCCCATCGCGTTGTTTAAGAGCGCTTCTCTTTTATGCGACTCTAGCAGTTCAAGATGCGCCAGTCGCGGCGGCATGTGACTGATAAAAATTATTTCCCCGACTTTTTCGTGATTAAGCGCGATCATTTTTTCCAATTCGGAAAACATTTTCCCCAAATAGCTGTCTTGGTGAAATTGAGTGCACATTTTGTAACCTCGCTAAGCGCAATTCCGCGCATGAATTTTTCAAGATGCCTATGCCCTTAGGGTATAGCATTAAAAATAATATCGCAAGCCAATGTGCCCGCGCGCCTTGAATTTGTTGTTTCGCTATGCTTGAATCTCTGGAAAGCCATTTAAAAACAAAAAAAGGAGCCAGCTTGTGTTTACGCTAAACGATGTCTATTTGTTGGTTGTTTTGGTCTTTTTGATTTATTTTTTTTATCGGGTTTTTTGGTCAAAAAACGAGCGCGTAAAGTGGATTAATTGGTATTGGGTTTTTACGGCAGCCACGTTGGCGGATATTTTGAGCACTTTTTTTGCCGTTCATATTGCCGGCATATCTTGGTCGTGCGAACAAAATTATTTCGCGCGCGCTTTCGGGCCGAGATACGGTTATGAAATTGTTCTTTTGTGCCAGCAGGCGATTATTGCCGTGATTGCTTATCTTTTTGGCGGTCTTTCCGCGAAGATAAATAAACTTATTCCGGCATTTTGTTTCGCTGTCGCGTCGCCGTGGTTTTACGCCGCGGCAATAATGAATTTTTTTTTCGGATTTTTGAAAATCGCGATTGGCTTTTAGCGGAAAAAATAAAACGGCTTTTATGGAAGCCGTTTTTATTATTGATTTTGTTTTATTGAATTGTATAATGGGAGAGTGATATTTTTTGTTTTTATAAGATTAATTAAATAAACGTATGAAAAAATATTTTGTTTTGTTTTTCGCTTTTGCGTTTTTGGTCGTCGGTTTGTTCATTTTTTTTGAAGTTTTGCCGGCTTCGGCGTTAAGCCGGGAAAGGAATATACGGAGTTTTGCTTTGCCGGCTGGCGCCCAAAAAATTTCGGATAACGTTTATTATCTTGGTCGCGGGCATGATAAATCGAGCGGCGCGGACGTTGAGGGCTACGCGGTTATTTATAGAAAGAACAATTTTGCGCGTCCTACCGCGGCGCAGAAAGCAAAAGTACCAAAAGCGCCTGTTTGCTATTCTTTTTTGGCGGAATCAACCAAATGGAAAGCGGTTGAACCGTGGGTAATGAATGTTTCAAATTCGCGCGGGCTTGACGGAGCAAGTTTGTTCGCGGCGATGAATTATGGCATTGGTTCTTGGGAAGACGCGGCGGACGGTTTTCTCGGTAACGCGGCTTCTTTTGATATTCTTGGCGCCGGTTCAACCACAAGCTTGCCGCTTCAAGCGGACGAAACGGCTACGGACGGAATCAATGAAGTCTACTTTGGAGACATAGCCGAAAGCGATGTGATAGGCGTAACGATTGTTTGGGGAAGTTTTAACGCACCGAAGCGTTTACGCCAATTGGTGGAGTGGGATATGATTTTTGACGAAGTTGATTTTGGTTGGTCGCTTTTCGGCGAAGAGGGCAAAATGGATTTTAAAAACATCGCGATTCATGAACTGGGACATGCAGTTGGCATGGGCGATGTTTATGAAAGCGCGTGTTCCGACGCCACCATGTATGGATATGCCGGTTTTGGGGAAACAAAAAAGCAAACGCTTGAATTGCCCGACGTGAAGGGCGTAAGCGTTCTTTATTGAAATTAGATTTTTATTTTTTTGGGATAATAAAAGCCGGTTTCGTTTTTTGCGAAACCGGCTTTTTAATTTTTGTTCGCGTTATCAAAAGAGAAGCCCGGAAACAAAAGCCATCATCCAGATAATCCACGCCTTGAGCGAATGTTTGTGGAATAATTTTTTGGCGCTTTCCGACCCCAAAAAAGAAAACATCGCCCACATAAAATGAATAAACATTATTGCCAGCGCCGAAAATCCCAGCGCCGCGTGAATCGTGAGCTCGGGTTTTGCTTTGGAAAACATCATGAGCGTTCCGGATATGTCGCATAAGACAGCCAGCAGAAAAATAAGAAGAAGAGCTTCATTAAGGGGGCGCGATTTTTTTTCCTTAAAAATAGCAAAAGTGTAAAAAACAAAAGCCAGAACAATCAGGACGGATGCGATAGTCATAAAATCTCCTTTTTCAAATTGCGGTTGTTTTTATGCTAACACCGCGTTTTGGCATCGCGCAAGTGTGGTCGAAACAGGAACAAAGACGGCGCGATGAACGTTTTTGTGGATTATAAAATTATTTATAGTATATTTAACTCATGAAAGAGGTTATAAATATTTATAAATCCACGGGTGAGACTCCGCTTGAGGCCATAAAAAAATTCAAAGAAAAAAAACCGGCGTATAAAAATGTAAAAATGACCTACGCGGGACGGCTTGATCCTTTGGCGGAAGGTGTTTTAATTTTACTCGCGGGCAAGGCGGTTTATCGGAAGAACGAATTTTTGAAACTTGATAAAAAATACGAAGCGGAGATTCTTTGCGGTTTTGCGACCGATACCGGCGATATCTTAGGTATTGTTTCGCCGGTTAAAAATAAAATCCGGATTACCCAAAAAAAGCTCAATAAGTTTAAGGGAGAATTTATTTTTTCTTTGCCGGCGTATTCTTCCTATAAAATAAAAGGGAAGCCGATACATTGGTGGGCAAGAGAAGGGAAGCTTGAAGAAATTGAAATACCGAAAAGAAAAACAGAAATATACGATTTGAAATTTGTGTCTCGGCGTTTTGTTAAAAAAAGCGCGCTCAAAAAATCAATATTTGAAAAAATAGACGCCGTTTCGGGCGATTTCAGGCAGCGAGAAATAAAAGAAAGGTGGGAAGAAATTCTTGGTAAGCTTCCCGCGAGCCGGGATTTTGAAATTGTTAGAATCAAGGTTTTTTGTTCAAGCGGGACTTATGTGCGTGAATTGGCGAGGTTGTTTTCGGGGGCGGTTTTCGGTCTTAAAAGAACCGCCGTCGAAGAATTTATCCTGAAAGATTCTTTAAGAATAGCAACGCCGCTTGCGGTCTATGGCAAAAAAACAAGGAAATTATAAGATAGATGTATTATGAAAAAACAAGCGTATCTTCAAATTTTGGACAGGTGTAATCAAAAATGCGTTTTTTGTAAATCTCCGTCCGGCGGAGCAGCGGATATTTCTTTTGAGGAAGCAAAAAAAAGGATTTTACAGCTGGCGAAAGAGAAAGTTTCGGTTTTGCATATAACAGGAGGCGAACCGACTTTGCATCTTAAGTTGGTTCAAATCGTAAGATTTGCGAAAGAATCAGGAATTAAAAAAATAGAAATACAGAGTAACGGGCAAAATTTTTCCGATAAAAATTACGTTTTGCGTTTGATAAAAGCCGGTTTGTCTGCCGCGCATGTGGCACTCCACGATTATTCGGAAAAGAATTCCAATAAAACACGCGGCGTGAATTCCGGTTTCCGGAGGACCTTGAAAGGTATAAAGGTCTGTTTGAAACTTGGACTGCCGGTCAAAATAATTCATGTTATTTACAGCGGTAATTATAAAAATTTGCCGCGTTTTGTGGATTTTCTACGCAAGAATTTTTCCGGAATTTCTTATCTTAATTTAAGCCTGGCCGCGCCGGAGGGTCGGGCGCTGGATTTGAAATGGCCCGTTCCTGATTACGTCAAATTGAAACCCTATCTTAAAAAAGCGATAGAAAAAGCCGAAAAGTGGGGGGTTAGTTTCGATGTTTCCGAAATTGTTCCGCTTTGTGTTGTCGAGGGGCATGAAAATCGCGCGGTGTCTACGCGTTTTATGCTCGACAAACTGGCTATCACTGATGATTTTTATAAAAATAAAAAACGGCATGGGATAAAATTTTCCGGCATGCCCCAAAAAAAAGACCAGAAATCGGTTCAATGCGCTAAATGTTCTTTGGATAAGATATGCGCCGGGTTTCATCCGGATTATACCCGGATTCGCGGTTTTAGCGCTTTTGTTCCGTCAAAAAAATCTTTAAAGAAAGTCTTGGAAAAATTTTCAAATTATAAAAAATAAATTGTCCCGGCGTGGAGCCGTTTTTGCGCGGGCAAAAGTAGCGCTCGTTGTCTATCGCTACGTTTTTATTGACAAAAATAATATTCGTGTTATTTTAAATAAAATGGGCTTTATTAAGCTCCGATTTTTGAAAAAATAAATGACATAGGGAGGAGGCGAATAGTATGGAAAAGAAAAGGGTGATTGTGATCGAAAATACTCCGGATCCGGTATGGGTGATAATTTGCTCTGTTTCCAGAGAGATGCAAACTTACGCCGGCTTGCTACTCATCTTTTCATCAAGCGTAAAAGCCGAAGAATTTATGGCGGTTAAAAAAATGAACCGCCGTGTTTGCAGGCCGGATTTGCGGTCGTGGAACGGAATAGTTTCCGAATTGCAAACGAAAAAAAGCCGGGTCTGTCTTGCTGTTTTGGATCAGTGTTTGGATAAATCAAGGTCAAGCCAATTATTCAAGATAAAACTTCAATGACGCTTTTCCCTTATCTTGAAACAAAATCCTTGAAATTATTTTTTGCCGGTATTATAGTGAAAATTACATAGTCCATGGGGACATTGAAGTTTTACCGTTTAAAGGCAAAGGAGGAAAGAGAGATGCCCAACAAAGACGGAACGGGACCGGATCCCAATTGTCCCACTTCGGGACAGAAACAGAGCCAAGGCGGCGGATGCGGCGGCGGCTGCGGCGGCCATGGCGGAAATCAGGGGAGCGGCCAGGGCGGCTGCGGCGGCGGCAAGCCGTGCGGATGCCCCAACAAGGGCAAGAGCGGTGGTTGCGGCGGCCAGGGCGGCAGCGGAAACTGAAACCAAGTCCGCTCAAGGCGGACGAAAACAAAATGCTTCGGTAACAACCGGAGCATTTTTTATTGGCCGAAATTTTTTTTCGTGGCGTTTGTGTTGTGTGTTACATAAAAATGATTAATAATTGGAAATAGAGGAGAACTATGGTATAAGAAATACGATTTATGAATTAATTTTTCGTAAATCTTAAATCGTAAATCTAATATCCGGTTTATCGTTTTTTTATTGTTATTTTGATTTTTGGCTCCTGCCTATCGGCAGGCAGGTTTGATTTTTAACATGTCCCAGTATTACAATTCACAACGCGCGCGCGGACTCTATAATCCCGATTCGGACGAACCGTTTAAAATTTCCCGTTCAAAAATCGATTTGTTTATCGAGTGCCCCAAGTGCTTCTATCTGGACAGGGTAATGGGCGTGGCGCGTCCGCCCGGATTTCCTTTCGCCTTAAACAGCGCCGTTGATGCGCTTCTTAAAAAAGAATTTGACGCCCACCGCGTAAAAGGCAGGAAACACCCTTTGCAGGAGAAATACGGGATAGACGCCGTTCCTGTGGCGCACGATGATTTGGATAAATGGCGGCATAATTTTACCGGCGTGCGGTTTTTACACGAACCGACAAATCTTTTGGTGTTCGGGGCGATAGATGATTTGTGGCAGAATTCGAAAAAAGAGTATATCGTTGTGGATTATAAATCAACTTCCAAAAGCGAGGATATCACGGAATTGAATAAAGATTGGCACGCCGGTTACAAGAGACAAATGGAGGTTTACCAATGGCTTTTGCGCAGGAACGGCTATAATGTTTCCGACACGGGATATTTTGTTTATTGCAACGGCAAAACCGACAGAGAGGCGTTTGACGCCAAGTTGGAATTTGATGTTACCCTTATTGCCCACAAAGGAAGCGACAAGTGGGTGGAAAAAACAGTTTTTGAAATTCATAAGTGTTTGAACGCAAAAAAAATTCCGAAAGCTTCTAAAGATTGTGATTATTGCGCGTATATAGAGGCGGTAAGCACAAAATCAAAATTCCAAAATTAAAACGCAAAATGACAATTTAAAATTAAAAATTATTTTTTTAGAATAATTAGAGTAATTTTTTTATCATGCATATTTTCATAAAAGACATCGCGAAATATAAAGATAAGGAAGTTATTGTCAGGGGTTGGGTTTATAATTTGCGTTCGTCGGGTAAGATTATGTTTTTGCAGATTCGCGACGGGAGCGGGTTTACGCAGGCAATTATAGAAGAAAAGACGCTTTTGGAAAAACACGGCGACAAGGCGAAAGAAATATGGGAAGACGCCGGAAAAATCACAATCGAGTCGTCTGTTGAGATAGCGGGTGTTGTTTCGGAGCATCCGAGGCGTCCGGGCGAATTTGAGATCCACGGAACGAATATAAAGGTTTTTCAAATAGCTCCGGAGTACCCGATAGGCAAGAAAGACCACGGGCCGGATTTTCTTTTGGACAATCGCCATCTTTGGCTTCGTTCCAAGAGCCAATGGGCGGTTTTGCGCGTTCGGTCTGCCATATATAAATACATCGAGGAATATCTGGACAAGAACGGTTTTACCCGTTTTGATTCGCCGATTCTTACCCCTTCCGCTTGTGAAGGGACGACGACATTGTTCGGAATTGATTATTTCGATTTGGGTAAAGCGTATTTGTCACAATCGGGACAGCTTTATCTTGAGGCGGGAATCGCGTCTTTGGGCAGGGTTTATGATTTTGGCCCCACCTTCCGCGCGGAAAAATCAAAAACAAGAAGGCACCTTACGGAATTTTGGATGATGGATGCCGAAGCGGCGTTTGTCGAGCACGAGGGCAATATGGAAATACAGGAAAATATGATTTCTTATGTTGTTCAAAATATTTTGGAAAATTACGGAGCGGAACTTAAAATTCTGGAGCGCGATGTTGAACCGCTCAAAAAAGTCAAAGTCCCTTTTTACCGGCTTACTCACCGGGAAGCCGTGAAAAAACTTCACGAGCTCGGAAGCCGGATAAAAGAAAATGACGACTTGGGGGCGGAGGACGAAACTATTCTTACCAACCAGTATGACAAGCCGGTTTTTATTGAAAAATATCCCGCCGAAGTCAAGGCGTTTTACATGAAGCGTGATCCAAAGGACGAAAGCAGGGTGTTGTGCGCCGATTTGTTGGCGCCCGAAGGATATGGCGAAGTCATAGGCGGTTCGCAAAGGGAAGACGATTATGAAAAACTTCTGGCGCGTATTAAGGAACACAAATTGCCGGTTGAGGCTTTTTCGTGGTATCTGGATCTCCGAAAATTCGGCGGAGTGCCGCATTCGGGATTCGGTGTCGGGCTTGAGCGGCTCGTGGCTTGGATATGCGGATTAAAACACGTGCGGGAAACTATTCCTTTCCCCAGAATGATAACGAGAAAAACGCCATAAAAATAATCAATAACCAATAATCAATAACCAAAAAATTTTCAATATTCAATATTAAAATCAGATAAATTTTATTATTAATTTTAAAATTTTGGATTTTAGATTTTGAATTGTTATTTTGACTTTTGCCTGTTTGGCTCGTCGAGCCAACGGCTCGAATAGAGATTTTTGACTTTTGATATATAATTAAAGTATATGAAAAATAATTTTGGTTTTGCTCCTATTTATTGGATTTTTATCGCTCTTGTTTTGATTGCCGGAGGCGGGGTTTATTACTTTTTTTTCTATGAGAAAGAGGGGGTGTGTGTTCAGGTTGTTTCTTACGCCAGAAATAAAGACACGGGCGAATGCAGAATGTTTAATACCCCATGCGATATTCCTGAAGAAAAATGGAGCGAGGACTCTTCGTGCCAGAACGATTTTGACAGGCCTGATAATTTTTCCTGCCGGACGGACGATGATTGTATTTTATTCGGTGAGGGCGGGGAGTGCGGATGCGGGTGCTACAGCAAACAGGACGTTCCCAAATCAACCGGCGGCGATTGTTTTTGTCTCGCGCCTACCGCGTGCAGATGCGTAAGCGGCCAGTGCCAGGGAATATTTGAGAAAAGAGACCCGACGCCGACGCCGGTTTTGTCGCCGGAAATTTCGCCCTCGGAATTGCCCGAAGAATCTTCCGTAGAACCGGAGTAATAAGGCCTACGAAGTCGGACTTCGTAGGGAATTTTTTTGGTATGTCTTATCGCAAATGGCTTTTAATAATATTTTTCGCTGTTCTCGTTTGGTCCGGTATAAAACCACATGATTATTTCACGTGGCTTCTTGAAGTTTTGCCGGCGCTTTTGGGGCTTGCCGCGCTTGTGTTTTTTGAAAAAAAATACGGGTTTGTTTTTTCAAAGCCGATGTATTTTCTCATGACGGCGCACGCCATTGTTCTTATGATAGGCGGGCATTGGACATATGCCGAAGTGCCGTTTTTCAACTGGCTTCGGGATATCGGAGTTTTCGACAGAAATAATTACGATAAAATAGGCCATTTTATGCAGGGGTTTGTTCCGGTTCTTCTCACGCGCGAAGTTCTTATAAAGACATCTCCTTTGAAAAGAGGCCGTTGGCTTGGTTTTTTTTCGGCGTCGGTTGTTCTGGCTTTGGCGGCTTTTTACGAGTTTATCGAATGGTGGATATCTCTTTTGTCGGGGAGCGCCGGCGATTCTTTTTTGGGCACGCAGGGATATATCTGGGACACGCAATCGGATATGTTTTTGTGCATGCTCGGGTCAATTATAGGACTCGTATTACTTAGCCGGCTACAGGATAAATATTTAAATACGGCTTGATATTTTTGTTTGCGATGAACAGAATGAATAAACAAAAATGCCCCTCGCTAGGCGGGGGCATTTTGATTTTTTTGTGCAATTTATCGCTTATGTTATTGCGGTTTGTTTTGGCTGATGTTCATCAAGGTGTTGCTCAAATTCACCGAGTCGCAAAACAACACTTTGTAGCTTTGTGATGGTGGGCCAGTTGTGAATGAAGAGTGAAAAACTATGATTCACTTTCGAAAAGACATTGTCCACTTGCATTAAAACACCAAGTGTAATTGTCCCCAGAAATACATCTTTTCCGATGATAAGCATCGGCAGGATATTCATGGCTAATAGATAGAAATTGTTCCAGATGTTAAAATATCCGAAATGAAGGAACAAGCGGAAATAGTTTTTTCGAATTTCTTTAAATAGAGAAATGAAGACGATTAACGCGGCTTTGTTGGCAGATGATTTTTCTCCCATTGCCAATTCTACTCGGAATGCATTTTCTACGACCTGGTTTTGGTATTGCAGGAACTTTAATTTATACCCCACAACCCAAGATAATGCCAATCCACCCCCGCTGTATATGAGAGCCGCCCAAACTAATGATCCTTGCCTGAAATCAATGTCGGGCAGAATCACGCAGAACGCCGGATAAAGAATAACGGAAATATAGAGAAACGCAGTATATAGAATCAATCTTTGATCGGAGCAAAAAATCGCGTCAGCTTCGTGGTGACGCAGTCGATTGCGCAGGCCTTTAACGATAATCCACAAAATTGCCGTAACGGAAAAAAAGCTCAGAACTTCTTTAGGAATTATTGTCAGTTCAGGCATAAGGAATGCGGTTAAGAACAGCATATACATAATTATGACCGAAATAAATTTTTCATTAGGGCTGGTTTCCCGCTTGGATTTGTTTAAGATCTTGCCGATTTTATATGTCAGGGCAAGGAAAGAAATTCTGATAATTATATTGGGCGCTTCAGATAGAAGCGGTACACCGGTGATATCTTTGCTTAAATGCCAAAGTACCGGTATAAACGCGAAAAGCGTTAATACGGCTTTTATAATTTGAATACCAAGCGATTCCACCATGTCGGCGTAAAGCATCGGATCTTCCTGAAGACGTTGGCTTGCACCCTCGATATTGTCTTTTATTTTTATCCATCTCGGAAGGTAATCGTGGGTAATTGCTTGACGCCAAAAAAAAGCAAACAGGCTAGTCACGTAGATCCTGATGACGGCCACGGTAACGAAAATTGCCGCGAGTTTGCCCCAGTAATACATGGAATCGGTGTATTTTAAAATTGCATCGGCTGATTTGCCGGACGCCAGGAATTCTTTGGAATCTTGGAAGAGGTCAAAGATTTCTTTGTACCAATTGTTAAATAGCACCTGCATGTGTACTTCGGCATAAAGTGTGGCAAGAATGAATATGCCCAATCCCCATGACCCGAAAAACCATTTTTTACTCCAGAAGAAAGATTTTATCATCAGTAACACTCCTTTGCGATAAGCTGATTTTCAATGAGAATCCTTTTTTTTCTGGCTTAATGCTAGCAATACCGGGCTGAAGGTGTCAAACGCGGATATTTAGCCGAGCGCTATTAACCAATTACTCCATTTTGCTGTATAATGTTATATATTTACAAATAAAATTTTTCAAACACAATGAGGCGCGACATAAAATCAAAAATACGCGAAGTGGCCGATTGGCCGAAAAAAGGAGTGAGTTTTAAGGATATTACAACTCTTCTCGGGGACGGCAAAATTTTCAAAGAAATCATCGACGATTTATCGGGGGCTTTCAAAAAAATGAAACCCGATAAAGTGGTGGGAATTGACGCGCGGGGCTTCTTGTTCGCGTCGCCCGTCGCCTATAAATTGGGAGCAGGTCTTGCGATAGCGAGAAAGCCGGGCAAGCTTCCGTATATGACAATTGAACAGAAGTACACGCTGGAATACGGCTCAACGACAGTGCAGATGCACGTTGATTCCATTAGAAAAGGAGAGAAGGTTCTTCTCATAGATGACTTGATAGCGACCGGCGGCACGGCTGTCGCAGTTTGCGACTTGATAGAGAAATTGGGCGGGAAAATCGTTGGCGCCGGTTTTGTCATCAATCTTCCGTTTTTGGGCGGAGAAAAAATATTGAAAGATAGAGGGTATAAAGTAATAAGTTTGGCGGAATATGACAGCGAATAAAAATAAAAAGAAAATAAAAATCGGTATTATCGGAGGAAGTGGACTTGACGATCCGAAACTTCTTAAAAATTTCCGCGAAGAAAATATTAAAACTCCTTATGGGAAAACTTCAAGCCCGATAACTTTGGGAGAACTTAACGGAAAAGACGTGGCTGTTTTGGCGAGACACGGAAAAGGCCATACGATACCGCCATCAAGAGTTCCTTTTAAAGCGAACATGTGGGCTTTGAAAGAAATCGGATGCACGCATATTCTGGCAGCTTCGGCGTGCGGTTCGCTTCGCGCCGAAATAAAACCGCGCGATTTTGTGGTTTTGGATCAGTTTATAGATTTTACAAAAAGACGTGATTTATCTTATTTTGACAGCTTCAAAGACGGAATTTCGCACGTTTCCATGGCGGAACCTTTTTGCGGGAGTTTAAGAAAGGTTTTATTGGACAGTATGAAGCAATTAAAGATTCCTTTTCACGAGAAGGGCACGATGATAACAATTGAAGGCAATAGATTCTCGACAAGAGCCGAAAGCAGGATGTTTCGCGATCGGGGCGCCGATCTCATCAATATGTCCACCGTCCCCGAGGTGATTTTCGCGCGCGAACTCGGAATTTGCTACGCCAAATTCGCCATGGCGACAGATTATGATTCGTGGCACGAGGCCGAGGAACCCGTGACATGGCAAATGGTTCTTGAGGTGATGAAGGATAATTCGGAAAACGCGAAACGTCTTTTGGCCGAAGCGGTTTCAAGAATCGATTTCACGGATTGCGGATGTTGTAAAATATAATGCGAATCTACGAATGAAATGCGAATACTGCGAATTTCAACGGATTATTCGTAGCGTTCGAGTAGTTATTCGCGGTATCCGGATTATTATCTAACTTTTTAGTTATTGTTATGGAAAAAAGCAATCCAATAGATTTTACGGTCGTTTGTTTTATTATTAATAAAAACAGAGTTCTTTTGGTTTTGCATAAAGAATTGAACAAGTGGCTTCCTGTGGGCGGGCATATTGAGCCGGGCGAAGACCCTGAAGAAGCGCTTTTCAGGGAAATTCAGGAAGAGTGCGGACTTAAGGTGGAAATACTTTCAAAAAAGCCCGGCATAAAATTCGAGGGCAGGAAGTATCTTTTGCCGCCGGTTTATCTTGATATTCATTCGATAAACGAAAACCACAGGCATGTCGCCATGGTTTATTTCGGAAAAACCGAAGATGAAAATTTCCGTCATGAAGATAGTGATCATTACGATACCAGGTGGTTTTCGGAAAGCGATTTAGAAAACCGGGAGTATAATATTCAGGAAGACATAAAGTTTTATTCAAAAGAAGCGATAAAAATGGCGAGAGAATGAATTACGAAACATTTATCATGAATTCCGTGAATTTTTTTGTAATAATTTCTTAAATCTTAAATCGTAAATCTTATGTTTGTTCAGTTTTTTAATTCTTTATTCATAATTCAGCATTTGATATGGTAACAACGATTTTAAAATTTATTCCTTTCGCTTTTTTGGCGATAACGGTCGTATTCGGCAGCCATTATTTTTTGTATTTTGTCGCGGTAAAGTTTCTCGGCTTGTCCGTTCCGGAGACCAGGCATATTCTTTTGTCGATTCTCATGGTTTTGCCGGTTTGTTTTATATTATCGTCGATTTTGGCGCATTATTCTGCCGGAATTACCGCGAAGTTTTTTTATTATGTTTTTTCTTCATGGCTGGGATTTTTTGCCAATTTCTTTTTTGTTTTTTTATTTTTGTATTTCGCGGATTTTTTGCTTAGACGCTTCGGTTACATGAAGGAAGGGATGTCTTCGAACGCTTTTTGGTTGGCGGTTTTGTTTGTTATTTTATGGTCGGTTTACGGTTTCATAAACGCGAGAAGCCTGTTTGTTCACAGGGTTAGTGTGCCGTTAAACAATTTGCCGGAAGAATTTAAGGGAATAAAAATCATCCAGATTTCCGATGTCCATCTTGGCGGTATTTACGGCGTGAAATACGCGGAAAAAATGGTTGAAATGGCCAACGCCGAGAAACCGGATATGATTCTTATTACCGGGGATTTGTTCGATGGCATGGACGGGGAATTGGATTCTTTTGTCGCGCCGCTTTCAAGATTATCCGCGAAGCATGGCGTTTATTTTTCGGCAGGAAATCACGAAAGTT
>CAZVBU010000006.1:0-13936 GCA_964625935.1 uncultured Candidatus Saccharibacteria bacterium | reverse complement strand
TTCGACTCCGCTCAGGGTGCTCGATTTTGCAACCACCTGCGGTGGGCAAAATCGGCAGCAAGGTACAGGCTAACGGCCTGCCGCAGTAATGCGAGAGGTGCGAACAGTGACGGCTTTTTCCGAAAGGAAAAAGCCGCCCTCCGAAGCCTTGGCGAAGGAGGGCGCAACTCAGCCATAAGTTTTTAAAACAAAAGCTGAGGTGAAACGGCAAAACCCTTACCCGGGTGCAAGGCCGTACCGCCTTGCGCATAGCACAAGGAAATTCAAAGCACGAAACACTAAGCTCTAAACAAATTCAAAATTACAAATTCAAATATCCAAAAAACGTTTTGAATTTTAAAATTTTGGATTTAAATATTGTTTAGGATTTCGAATTTAGAATTTTGAATTTCTTCGCGCTGTGCGCGAGGCGGGGTGCCGCATGACCCCGAGAGTAATCGAGGGGCTAGATAAATAGCTATCGCCAATTTTGCCTGCCATAGGCAGCTGCAAAATTGAGCGTCCCGAGTGAAATCGAGGGACAACCCTTCGACTCCGCTCAGGGTGCTCGATTTTGCAACCACCTGCGGTGGGCAAAATCGGTACAGAATTCGGCTTACAGGCGTAAAACCAACTTAAAAATCCGTCCCGAGCATGCATGCCGACAGGCAAGCTTGCCGAAGGACGGATTTTTAAGTTACAATTGCGACATTTCTTTATTTATTTTCTGGAGTTCTTCCATGATTTTTTTGAGCTTTTCGGCATCGCATTTTTTCTCGCACGCCGATATCTCTCTCGCCAGTAAAACCTGTTTTTCTTTCATTCCCTCTCTTCTGTAATCTTTCGCCAGGTTTTCCATTTCCGAAGAAAGATCTTCCGAGCCTGTGTAGCAAAGCTCCGCCTCAAGAGAAAATTTATTGGAATCTTCCTTGTTCAAACCGCCGATAAATTTCATTATTTCTTCTTTTATCGCCTCAGGCACCGTAATTTCGTCTTTTTTCCAGAGATAAATTCCCGAAATCCACTCTCTTAGCCGGTTGAGCCTGTTCGGAACGGCCGCGTTTTTGGGCGCGCACGCGGCGTTTCTCCCGCCGGAAAAATTCGGAGTTCTTTCGTTTATTTTTTCGTTATATATTTTTTTAAGTTCCGTCAAAATTATCTCTTCGGTAACGCCGATTTTTTGCGCTACAACCGACACCCAATGGCTCCTTTCTATTCCGCTTGAAAGCAAAACAAGATACGGTAAAATATTTTTTTCAACTTCCTTTTTAAAAACACGCTCGTCTTTTTTATATTTTTCTCCGTAAAAATCCAGATAAAATTCGATGGCGTGTTTCGCTTTTCCGACAGCATCCGCCCATAAATCCGGATTTTCAAGAACAACATCCGCGGGATCTTTTCCCAACGGAACAAAAACCGCGCTTACTTCCATTTCGTGCTTAAACGCCAAATCAATACTCCTTTTGGCCGCGATAAGCCCGGCTTCGTCGTTGTCAAAAGCCATTACAAGTTTTGATGTAAGGCGCTTGATAAATTCCAAATGACGGTCGGTAAGCGCCGTTCCCGAAACGGCAACAGCGTTTATGACACCCGCCTGATGCGACATTATGACGTCCATCTGTCCTTCGACAAAAATACAGGAATCTTTTTTGCGTATCTCGGTTTTTGCTTTATCAAATCCGTAAAGAAGCGCGGATTTGTCATAAAGCGGAGTCTGAGGGCTATTGATATACTTCCCCGACCCGTCACCTTTGTCCTTAAATATTCTCGCGGAAAAAGCCACGGGCCTGCCCGCCGAATCAAAAAGAGGAAACATTATCCTACCGCGGAATCTGTCGTAAAAATCACTTTCACTTTTTTTTATCGCCAGGCCGGATTTTTCAATATCCAAGGGCGCGTATCCTTTCTCTTTCAGGCGATAAAAAAGGTGCCTCCATCCTTTTTCTTCTTCCGGCGAAAAACCGATTTTAAAATCTTCTATGGTTTTATCCGACAAGCCGCGTTTTTTAAGATACGCTAAAACCTCGGGGCTTTCTCTTAAAACACCCCTGTAATATTCCACAGCCTCAGACATTATATCCAAAAGCCGGGTCCTTTCGTTTCTTTCTTCCTTATTTTCGAATTTGAGCTCCACCCCGGCTCTGTCCGCGAGAATCCTCAAAGCTTCGACAAATTCAACACCCTCAATCTGTTTTACAAACTCGAACATATCTCCGCCGCGATTGCAACCAAAACAATGCCAGATTTCCCTGCCTGGAGAAACGTAAAAAGACGGACCTTTTTCCGAATGAAACGGGCACACCGCCTTGAAATTTGCGCCGGCTTTCTGAAGCTTGATGTACGAACCGACAACATCAACAACGGTAAGCCTTTGCTTTATTTGTTCAACAGGTGAAGACATTACAATAAATAATCAATAACCAATATCCAATAATCAAAAAAATAACAAATCTTTCGATAAACTCACCATAAATCAGGGTAAAAAACCAAATAACCAATAACATTATAACGCATGATTCGTAATTCATGCTTCATACTTCATTTCTTCAGCTTATCCCAAAAAACGCCAAAAATCAAAACCGCCCCTCGGCAAAAATCGGGACGGCTTTGAAAAATTTTTCTCTTTTATTTTTCTTTATTCTTCCTTTTTTTCTTCGGCTTCCACCGGCTCCTCAACGATTACCGGGACTTCCGGCACTATCATGTCTTTCCGATATCCGGTGCCCGCGGGAATAAGGCGGCCTATAATGACGTTTTCCTTAAGCCCGCGCAAGGTATCCCTTGATCCGCGCACGGACGCGTTGATAAGAACGCGCGCCGTATCCTGGAAAGAAGCGGCGGATAAAAAGCTTGAAGTGGACAAAGCGACTTTTGAAACCGGAAGAATCAGAAGCGACGCCTTCGCGGGCTTGCCACCGGCCTTCACCGCCTTATCGTTCTCTGTCAAAAATTCTATTCTTTCAACAACATTACCCATGTTCAAACTCGTATCGCCGGAATCTTTTATCCTGTATCTCGAGAACATCTGCCTTACGATAACTTCCAAGTGCTTATCGTTTATAGACACACCTTGGCTGTTATAAACCTTGCAGACTTCGCGCAATATGTAATTCTCAACCGCTTCTCTTCCGGCAAACTTGAACAATTCTTTAATATCGATAGGCCCTTCCGTGAGCGGCTCTCCGGCCTTCACTTTTTGATTGGCTGAAACGAGAACTCTTTTACCGAAAGGAATTTTATATTTGAGTGATTCGGTATTTGTAGCGCCTTTTTTGGCTTTTTTGGATTTGTTTTCTTTTTCGTCGTCTTTATTTCCGATTTTTTCCAAAACCGCGAGATTATCGGGTAGAATTTCCACGACGCGCTCGCCCGTTCCCCCCAGAGACACATCGCGATCGTCTTCATAAATTCCGATAACCAAGCCGTCGGCTTCAGTTATAACGGCGGGATTCGACGGAGTGCGCGCCTCAAAAAGCTCTTCAACGCGGGGCAAGCCCAATGTGATGTCTCCGCCTTTTCCGGCAACGCCTCCCGTGTGGAACGTCCTCATGGTGAGCTGGGTGCCCGGCTCGCCGACCGCCTGCGCCGCGATGATTCCCACCGCTTCGCCCATTTTTATAAGCTCATTCGTACCTAAATCGTAACCATAGCAATGCTGGCAAACACCCCACGGTAATTTACACGTAAGGAGAGATCTTATTTTGACAGAGGGAACGCCGGACTGGTCTATTATTTTCGCGTCTCCCGCGGTTATCCAATGGCCGGCGGGATATTTTACCGCTTCTTTTTTGTCATTCGCGGGCAATTCCAAATCAGCCGCAAGAACCCTCCCTTTTATTTTCGATTCGAGATTTTCTCCGTATTTTTCCAAAAGCGAACGCCTTATCTCAAAACCTTTCTTGTCTCCGCAATCATTGTCCGAAATTATCACATCCTGCGCGACATCAACCAGTCTGCGTGTAAGATAGCCGGCTTTTGCCGTCTTTAAAGCGGTGTCGGCGGTGCCTTTTCTCGCCCCGTGCGTGGAAATAAAATATTCAAGAACATTAAGCCCTTCCTTGTAGGAAGACAAAATGGGGAAATCGATAATTCTTCCCGCCGGGTTCCTGACAGGCCCTTTCATTCCGGTCATCTGGTTGATGTTCGTCCACGAACCTCTCGCGGCTGACGACACCATGCTGAAAACCGGGCCGAATTCATCAAGCGCCTTAGGCACAACCTCGTCAACACTGGACTTCACTTCCTGCCACAGACTCACAATCTGCTGATAGAGCTCGTCCGCTGTCAAAAAACCGTTTTCGTAAAAATTCTGTATTTCTTTTTCTTTTTCCAGCGCTTCTTTTATTATAGTTTCTTTTTCCGGTGGTTCCGCCAAATCGTCAATACCCCACGACAAGCCGGATTTTGTGGAATACTGGAATCCGAAAGATTTTATCCTGTCCAAAATCTTGGGAACTTCATCCCTGCCGTAGCGGGTAATCAAATCATCCACAAGCCTGGCAAGGCGCTTCTTGTTCATTTCTTCGTTCAGATATCCGTAATCCGAAGGCAAAACACTGTTAAAAAGAAGCCTGCCAACCGTAGTCTCTATAATCTTATCCGTAAAAACTTGGTATTTTTCCGTATCCGTAACCAAAACCTTTATCGGCGCCTGCAAATCAACCTGTTTAAAATCGTAAGCAATGATAGCCTGATTGGGCGACGCGAAATGATTGCCGCCGCCAAAAGCGCCGTTTCTCATTCTGGTCATCCAAAAACATCCGAGAACTATATCTTGCGAAGGATTAACAACGGGGTCTCCTGTTCTCGGGATAAGAAGGTTTTTATTCGAAGCCATTATTTCTTTCGCCTCTCTCTGAGCTTCTTCGCCCAAGGGAACATGAACCGCCATCTGGTCTCCGTCGAAGTCCGCGTTGAAAGCGGCACAGACCAAGGGATGAATTTGAATCGCGTTCCCCTCAATGAGTATCGGCTGAAACGCCTGGATACCCAAACGGTGCAAAGTAGGCGCGCGGTTCAAAAGCACGTACTTGTCCTTAATGACTTCTTCGAGTATCCCCCACACATCATCGCCTTTTTCTTCTATCAGCCTGTTCGCGCCGCGGATGTTGAAGGCGAGTTCACGCGAAATTATTTTTGAAATTACAAACGGCCTGAAAAGCTCCAAAGCCATAAGCTTCGGAAGACCGCATTGGTTTATTTTAAGTTCCGGACCGACAACAATAACCGAACGCCCGGAATAATCGACGCGCTTGCCCAAAAGATTCTGCCTAAAGCGCCCTTGTTTCCCCCTGAGCATATCCGCCAAAGAACGGAGAGGTCTTTTCTGCGCCTGGCTCAAAGCCGCGCCTTGAGAGCGTCTTATCGAATTATCAATCAAAGCGTCCACCGCCTCCTGAAGCATTCTTTTCTCGTTTCTCACAATGACTTCGGGCGCGTTGAGCTCTAAAAGTTTTTTCAAACGGTTGTTCCTGTTTAAGACCCTTCTATACAAATCATTCACATCGGAAGTCGCGTGTCTTCCTCCATCCAATTGAACCATGGGCCGAAGCGCCGGAGGAATAATCGGAATAATCGTCATAAACATCCATTCCGGCCGTATATTCGATCTGAGCATCGATTTGACAAGAGCCATCCGTTTTATGACTTTCTTTAAATTCTGCGCGCTGGCGGTCTTCATTTCTTCCTCAAGCTTCACTTCAAGCTCCTTCAAATCCACCTTCTTCGCCAGTTCATGCAGACTTTCCGCGCCAATGCCGGCTTCAAAAAGTTCTCCGTATTTCATGCTCAATCTGCGATATTGCGTTTCCGTCAAAACTTTTGAAAGAGTTATCGCATCCAAATCAGCCTTAGCCGCGCTTAGGGCGGATTTCAATTCTGATTTTTCTTTGTCGCCTGCGACTTTCTTCAGTTTCGCCCTGTATTCTTTTTCAAGAGCCAAAAGTTTTTCCAATTTGGCCTCTTCGTTGACTTCAATTATTATATACCCCGCGAAATATATGACTTTCTCCAAATCGGTAATAGACAAATCGAATATCAGCCCCATTTTTGAAGGAAGCCCTTTGAGAAACCAGATATGGGAAACGGGCGCGGCAAGACCGATGTGCCCCATCCTTTCCCGCCTTACGATGGAACGCGTCACTTCGACTCCGCATTTTTCGCAAACGATTCCTTTATAGCGCACTCTTCTGTATTTTCCGCAGTAACATTCGTAATCTTTTTCGGGGCCGAATATCCTTTCGTCAAAAAGTCCGTCGCGTTCCGCGCGCTGAGTGCGGTAGTTTATGGTTTCGGGCTTGGTGACCTCTCCGCGCGACCAGGACAGAATATCCTGGGGCGAAGCGAGCTTAAGCATTATTGAATTAAAATCGGTGACTTTTGTTTTCATATTTTTCATGCTTTAAGTTTAAAAATATTAGTAATCGTCGTCTTCGCCGTCGTAATCCTCATTTAACCCCTCGAGAACCACGTTGAGTCCGAGACCTTTAAGTTCGTTTACCAAAACATGAAACGACGCCGGAACATTGGGACTCCTGAACTTGTCTCCCCTTACTATCGCGTCAAAAACTCCGGTTCTTCCGGTCACATCGTCGGATTTTATAGTGAGCATTTCCTGCAGGGTGTGGGCGCACCCGTATCCCTCGAGAGCCCACACTTCCATTTCACCGAATCTCTGTCCTCCGCCCTGCGCTTTGCCTCCCAAAGGCTGTTGGGTAATGAGAGAGTAAGGCCCGATTGATCTCATGTGTATCTTGTCTTCAACCATATGAATAAGCTTCATCATATAGATGTAGCCGACCGTGACTTTCTGGTCGAAGGTTTCTCCTGTCCTTCCGTCGTAAAGCCTCACTTTGCCGTCAACCGGAAGCTCGGCGTTTTTCAATTCGTTTTTTATTTCGACATCGGAAGCGCCGGACAAAGCGGGGGTTATCGCCTGATAGCCCATTTTATTGGCGGCCCATCCGAGATGGGTTTCAAGAATTTGTCCTATGTTCATTCTTCCGGGAACACCCAAAGGATTCAAAATAACGTCAACGGGGGTGCCGTCTTCAAGATATGGCATGTCTTCCACCGGAAGAATTTTCGCGATAATCCCCTTGTTGCCGTGGCGCCCGGCCAGCTTGTCGCCGACCGAAATCTTTCTGAGCTGAGCAACTTCAACCTGAATCTGTTTTATAACGCCCGATTCCAGTTTATCGCCCCTGTCGCGGGAAAAGATCTTCACTCCGACTATTCTTCCCTGTTTGCCGTGCTCGAGACGAAGGGATGTGTCTTTCACTTCACGCGCTTTCTCGCCGAAAATCGCCCTTAAAAGGCGCTCTTCCGCGGTAAGCTCAACTTCGCCCTTGGGAGAAATTTTTCCCACAAGAATATCGCCGGCGCGCACTTCGGCGCCTATTCTCACGACACCTTCTTCATCCAAATCCTTAAGCTTGTCCTCGCCGACATTTGGTATGTCATAAGTAGTAATTTCCGGACCAAGCTTCGTGTCTCTCACTTTTACGGTAAATTCCTCGATATGGACCGAGGTGAAAATATCGTTTTTAACCAGTTTTTCGGAAATGATTATAGCGTCTTCGAAATTGGACCCGCCCCATGAAAGAAAACAGCACAAAAGATTCTGTCCCAAAGCAAGCTGGCCGTTTTCCGTGGAAGAAGAATCCGCCATAACCTGGCCTTTCGAAATCTTGTCGCCGACATCAACTAACGGGGTGTGGTCTATCATTGTAAGCTCGTTTGAGCGTATAAAATTCACGAGTTTGTATCTGCTTTCTTCGCCGGAATCGGTTTTTAGGACAATTTCGTTTCCGTCCACCTTTTTCACGACGCCCGCTTCTTTGGCAATTATAAGGCGCCCGCTGTCCCGCGCCGCCTTTTCCTCAAGTCCGGTCGCCACAAGCGGAGCCTGCGGTCTCAAGCACGGGACTGCCTGGCGTTGCATGTTGGAACCCATAAGCGCGCGGTTCGCGTCATCGTGCTCAAGAAAAGGAACAAGAGAAGTCGCGACGCTGAACGCCTGCTGGGGAGCGACATCTATGTAATCAATTTCGTCTTTAGGCACTAGCTTGGGACGCGATTTTGAGCGAGCTTCCACCATATCTTCGGTAAAATATCCTTTTTCGTCATAAGGCACGCTCGCGTGCGCGATATTGTATTTTATTTCCTCGAGAGCGTCGAGATAAACTATCTCATCCGTAACCTTCGCGTTTTTCACTTTTCTGTAAGGTGTTTCTATAATGCCGTAATCGTTAAGACGCGAATATGTAGCTAAATGAACGACTAGCCCGATATTTGGTCCTTCGGGCGTCTGTATGGGGCAAATTCTTCCGTAATGCGATGAATGCACGTCGCGCACCTCAAAACCGGCGCGCTCGCGGGTAAGACCTCCGGGGCCCATCGCGGAAAGCCTGCGCAAATGCTCAAGTTCCGAAAGAATATTCTGCTGGTTCATGTATTGTGAAAGCTGGTTCGTAGTGAAAAAATCCTTGAGCGTCGCGGCAAAAGGCCTCGCGTTTATAAGCTGGCTCGGAGACATAAGTTCCGCGTCCATCGTGGACATCCTGTCTTGAATGGCTTTTCTCATCCTGCTCATTCCGACGCGGAGTCTCTGCTGGAACATTTCTCCGACGGCCCTTACGCGCCTGTTGCCCAAATGGTCAATATCGTCCGGCTGGGCATCGGGAGTATCATTCAGTTTTATGATTTCCGTTATGATGTCTATCAAGTCTTCCTTGGCAATCGTTCTTTTTTCTGTTTTTACTTTTTCCAGATTCCTGCCAAGCCGCTGGTTCATCTTATAACGCCCGACAAGCGACAGGTCATACTTGGATTCTGAAAACATGTCATCCAAAAGTTCCCGCGCGTTTGAGGCCGTGGCCATTTCGCCCGGCCTGATTCTTTTGAATATCTCTATATAAGCTTCGTCCACAGTCTTCGATTCGTCTTTTTCCAAAGTTTTTCTTATATAATCTATATCCCCCGGCTTTATATGCTTAAATGCTTTTTCTATATCTTCGGCGGATTTAAACCCGAACATTTTCAAAAAAGTGGACACGGCAACTTTTCTCTTTCTGTCTATCCTCACGTAAATCGCGTTATCTATGTCGATTTCTATCTCAACCCAGGCTCCGCGCGAAGGAATTATTTTCGCTCCAAAAAGCTTCCGTCCCCTGAAGTGGTTCACCGTGAAATAAACGCCGAAAGAACGCGCCAGCTGAGAAACAACAACGCGTTCGACTCCATTCACCACGAAAGTTCCGTGGTCGGTCATAAGAGGAAGGTCGGCAAGAAAAATCTCCTGTTCTTTGGTCTCGCCCACAACCTTGTTTTTCAGTTTTACCTTAACTTTAAGCGGAGCTTCGTAGGAAAGATTGTTCGCTTTGGCGTAATATTCGTCGAATTTCGGCTCCTCAATCGAATAATCGGTAAAATACAACTCGAATTCTTTTTCCGAATAATCTTTTATCGGGGAAAATTCCTTGAAAAGCTCCTTGAGCCCGTCTTTTAAAAACCACTTGAAAGAATCCAACTGAACCCTGGTGAGTTCGGGCGGAACCGTCACGAACGACTTTTTGTGCTTTGAAAAATACTTTTTGGGTTTTGCTTCCTGCATATTTTTTTTGTGAGCGGATGAACCAAACCCGGCGAACGGGTTCGCCGAAAGTAACATCAATGCAAAACGGTTCCTGAGAATCTGGGAACTCAGCGGGGAAAAATACCCCGCTATTGGATTACGCTCTATTAATTAAAATACTAAAAATGCAACAAAAACAGCCTCAATTACACTCGAAGGCCTTATTTTGCTAATATATTTACCTTAAAAATGGTGTGATTGACACCTTAGATATTATTTTAAGGCTATTAATTGACAGTTTCAAGACCGCCATAGACTACAAACTGTTGATAACTAACGTAGCATTTTTATAATTATACTGTCAAGACTTGTTTTTTTATAAATTTCACTACATCCGTTTTAAGCAAGAATGGTTTTGTATGGCCACCGGCTACAAAACACGCTTCGGTTTTTTTAAAAATTAAGTTTCTCCGGCGCAGCGAAATAAAAAAAGTCCGCTGTCATGATTCCGCGACAACGGACTTCTTGTTTTTATTTATCTTTTACAATAAAAAATTAATCATATCCTCCGGTTTTTCAAACACAAAATCAGGCTCCAACAAAATCAAATCTTTGATATCATCCAAGCCCCACCCCACTGCAGCCGTACGAACACCCGCGTTTTTGCCGGCAAAAATATCCATCGCCGAATCCCCTATCATAAGCGCTTTTTCGGGCTTTATTGAAGTTTCGGCAAGAATCAAATTTATACCTTCCGGATCCGGCTTGAGTCTGGCGACATCCTCGCACCCGACAATCATCCTGAAACTCGAAACCAAAGACGGAATAAAAGGATAAACCATACTCCTGTGTCTATTGGTCATAATGGACAATGTGTATTCGTTTTTTGCTTGTCCGATAAATTCGGCCACCCAGCCGAGAAGCCGGATATGGATATTATAAAATTCATAAAACTTTTCATGAGAAAAATTAATTGAAAATTCATCCGCTATACCGAGTTTCCTAAGATTTTCCCGCCATTCGGAGACCCACCACTTTTTGAATTCGGGGTAATTTTTGAAAAAAACAGCGGGGTTCACACCCAACTCCCGCAAAAAATAACAATACGCGACATAACAAATTACCTTGTTGCCGGTCACTAAAACTCCGTCAAAATCAAAAATAACAAGCTCCAAATCTCTTTTGTCCATCCCGGATATCTCCTTTTTCAAATTGCTTCTTTTTTTGTTATTAAACAGCAATATGCCGTAACAATCAATAACACTCGTAGGAAAAGACAACACCAAAAAAACACTCGGCGCAATGACCAAACCAACTTTTTACGAGAAAATATGAGTCATAAAAACAACAACTCGTCATTCATGATTCATGCTTCACTATTCATCGTTATAAAAAAGGATTCTCTTCCCTTTCTTCGCCTATTGTCGTTGCCGGCCCATGTCCCGGATACACCCTGTATTCGCCGGGGTATTTCATAAGAGTCCGAAGAGATTCCATTATCTTGACATAATTCCCGCCGGGCAAATCGGTCCTACCTATGCTCCGAAAAAATAAAGTATCACCCGAAATAATAAATTTCTCTTTTTCCGCGATAAAACAAACTCCATCGGGCGTGTGCCCCGGCGTTAAAATAACGGCGAGTTTTCCTCCGCCAATCGGTATTTCTTCATTTTCTTTTGCCTCAAGAAGTCCTATCTTAAAATAATCACTCACATCTCTCATGGCGCCAATATGATCAAAATGGTCATGCGTAAGCAAAATACCAAAAGGGTTTAATTTCTCTTTTTTTACTGCCTCGATTATTTTTTCGGCATCATCTCCCGGATCAATAATAACCGCGTCTTTTGTTTCGCGGTCAAAAACAATACAACAATTTGTCTGGAGCGGTCCGACGGGCAAAATAATGATTTCCATATTTGAATTATACTCAAAAAACTTGATATTGACAAAAACAAAATAATGATTATAATTAAAATAATAATAAAAACGCCCGCACTCGCGCCGCAGGGTTCGTCCCGAGGATGCTGAACAAGCCGTCTCTACGTAGGCGGCTTTTTTTTATTTCTTATAAACAAATATTAAAAACTTAAAAAAAACAAAACCTCCGCGCGCCTAAACGCGCGGAGGTAAAACCAATTTAGCCGCATTCCGGAGGACTCAGCCACGCCTCGCCCTCGTAAATGCTGTTGTTCCTGACATCCAGGGCGACAACCTCGGTGTTTTCTCCAACAATATTCGCAATCGCCCTTTGCAATTTTTCCGCAATATCCATTTTGTCGGTGTCAACGCTTCCGCGCATGCCACCGCCGTCGATTCTAACGATAAATCTCATAGCGGTTTCCTCCTTAAGGCGGTTTTTAAACTGCCGTTCTTTTATCTGATATTTTATACTATTATTTATTATTTGTCAAATATATTATTTGACTTTACTGGTAAAAAATGCTATAATACAAAAATAATTTTAAAAAACAAACCGGCAGAAAGGAGAACGGCATGCAAGAAGAAGTGCTCATCGAAGTTGCTGAGGACGTGGAAATTCACCCCGGGATTATCCGCCGACGGAAAAAAATGGTTCCGGCTTCACAGCCGACAAACGCCAATATTCCGGTGAAAAAATCCGAACCCGCCCCAGCCCCCGCGCGCAAAAGCATTTCAATGGTCGCGGCCATAAACGCACTCTGCGGAAGTCCGAACCGGGAAGACGAACAACTCCGCAAGGCGCGCGCCGAGCCCGACGACTACACTTCCGGCACCTGTTTCGGGACAAGCGCGTCCAAAAAGATGCACCGTCCCAAAAAAATCCGGACCAAGTGCCGCCGTTGCCGCTAACCGGCGACGGCCGGCGCGGAAAAAATCTCCGCAAACCAAAACCCCGCCTTAAAAAGCGGGGTTCGTTTTTTGTATTGAAAATTCGGCTCTCGGATTATTTTCTTTTTTTCGCGCTTTTTTCCTTAAAGCTGTTCCATGTAACCAAAAGCGGGCTCGCGATGAACAGAGAAGAATATGTGCCGAAAATTATCCCGAGAAGCATCGCCAAGCTGAAATATTTCGTGGTGTCTCCGCCGAAGAAAAACAAAGCGGACAAAACCATAACAATGGCGAAAGATGTTTTTAGAGACCTCCCCATGACTTGCTTCAAACTTATTTCAACTGTTTCTTCGAATTTCTTGCCTAATCCCTTTTTCAAATTCTCGCGCGTCCTGTCGAAAACAACTATTGTGTCGTGTATGGAAAAACCCAAAATAGTTAAAAGCGCCGTAACAAAAAGAGAATCTATCTCGACATTCCTGAAATGCCCCAAAGCCGCGAAAATTCCCGTAGGGATAGTGATATCATGGATAAGCGCCACAACCGCCGACAAACCGTATTTCCAGGAAGACACCGGGCGCGATACTTTTCTGAAAACCCAGGCGATAAAAACGATTATCATAAAGGAAACGAGCGCGATAGCGACATAGGCGCGTCTTGCCAATTCCCGTCCCATGATGGGCCCTATTGAATCAAAACGCTTCTCGACAAGAACATCTTCCATCGGCATTTTTCCTTCGCTTAAAATATTCAGGATTGCCTGGTGCTGATCTTCGGTAACATCCTTAAACCGCAATATGAGACCGCGCTCCCCTGTCGGCTGGTAGACAACATTGCCTATCTCCAACGAACCGATGTTTCGCTTTATTTTTTCCATATCGGGACGCTCAGTCGCAAAATCAACTTCAAGTATGGACCCGCCGGTAAAATCGATGCCAGGCTTGAGCCCCCAGACAAACAAAGAAGCCGCGCTCATTAATACAAGCGATATTGATATTGCGTAAAATATTTTTCTATTTGCTATTATATTCATAAAAATTTACGCGTTTTCCTTTTCCTTCAAAGGAATATTAAGCATAAAACGGGAAAAAGCGCCCTTCCCTTTAAGGTTCAGAGCCGCCATAAAGGTTCTCGTTACCGTAACTGAAGAAAACAAGCTTGCGGCGACTCCTATAAAAAGAGTGAGCGCGAACCCTTTTATCATGCTCGTGCCAAACCAATAAAGAATAACCGATGTTATCATCGTTGAAATATTGGAATCTCTTATTGAAGTCCATGCGAAAGAAAAACCTTCGGAAACTGCGGTAGTAAAAGACTTGCCGTGTCTTAATTCCTCTTTTACGCGCTCGAATATAAGAATATTGGCATCAACAGCCATACCTACGGAAAGAATAAAACCCGCGATACCGGGAGCCGTAAGAGTAACCGGTATAATCTTATACACCGAAAGGACGAGCGCCGTATAAACCGCCAGCGCCAAAGCGGCAATTAATCCCAAAAATCTGTAGAAAATTATCAAAAACAATATTACGGCGATAATGCCGACAACACCCGCTTTTATGCTTTTGTAGAGCA
>CAZVBU010000005.1:0-14588 GCA_964625935.1 uncultured Candidatus Saccharibacteria bacterium | reverse complement strand
TTGTTTGCCTGTCGCATTATATATGTCTTCTATCTATTTGTATATGAGTAGTCCCGGGGGAGACATGATGGATTACACATGTTTAACGGTTTTAGGTGAGTTCTATAGCGCTATTTTTAGTTCTAAATTTTTGATATTTTAATGATATAATAAATTTATGGAAGAAACTGCAAATAAAAAGAGACCCTTAAGAAAAAAACCGATAACGGCACTAGCGGGAGCATTGTTTTTAGTTTGGCTGTTTTTTTCGCCAATTATCGCTAGTTTAGTGGTCTCTAGTTTGTTTAGGGATTTTAATTTTTTTCATATATTTATTGCCAGCTTGATAGCTTATGTAGCATTAGGATTCTTTTATTATAGAATCCGTCGTTATTTCGGGGGTATATTTGCCAAGGTATACGGTCAGCCGATTATACTTTCCGATGCCGAGAAAGAGAATATAAAACCCGATAATCATAGTGAGTTATTCAAAATGGCTACGCTTGCAATCTTACCGTTAGTCTGGGGTTTTGTAATCAGATTTGCTTCAATGCTCCCGATCTTTTCTGGTATTTTCGGTCTTACACTTTTGATTGCAACCTGTTTGGCAAACTGGTATCTGCCATTGCGGAAGAAAGTCAATTATTGGCTTAGCTTCGGCATAAAGAATGAGGCTATGGCATATGCACGAGCCGAAGAAATATTATATGCCCTTAATGGTTTATTTATCACCAGTGCGGGTTTTTTGATGGCCATATATTCTTTGTATTTATTTCCGTGAGTTAAAGAAAAATAAATTTATGAAAAAAGTGTTTGATAAGATAAATAAATTTTCATCAAAGTATAATAAAATATCCACGATTATTCTTTCCCTTTTTTTGTTGATAACGCTCTTTATGGCCTTTTTTAATTTAAGTGAATATTGGCACGTTGGGATATTAAAACAAACGGAAGGTTACCCTTGGGGATGGCGAGGGGCAGAAAATTATGCCAATCCAAAGGTTTACGCTCAATCAGCAATTGAGGGCTTCGTTTTCAATCTGCTAACAATTATTGTTTTAGTTCCGTTTATAATAAAGAAAAAATCTTTTTATGCAGTAGTTCTTTTAGCCTTGTTTATTTTATATGGATCACTTATATGAACAGCGTGCTAGTTAGAACCTCTATAAAATACCAAAAAGACCTTTTAGTTTTCAGAAGAAATAAGCTTTCGGGTTCTATAGATTTCTCCTTGGCTGTACAGCTTAGGAGAACATATTAGAACCCGCAAAGATGATGAATAGAGAACGGCTAGGACGCTGTCTAAGCGCTGAAACTGAAATTCTGTGCGGGATGGGAGAATCGGGGTCAAGTTTCTAAATTCGCTTCGCTCATTAAGAACTTTCTCCCCGGGCTCGCCCGTCTCGCTTCGCTCAACATGGCTCCGCCTTTCGATTCTCCACGAAAGCAAAGCAGTTTGCTTTCTCTTCTCCGCACAGTAGCGCAAATCAAAAAGCACTTCTTACGAAGCACTTTTTGATTTGGCTGTGCGGGATGGGAGAATCGAACTCCCAACCTCAGTTTGGAAAACTGACGTTTTACCATTAAACTAATCCCGCCTTCGCCCGCCGTAGCGAGCTTCGGCGGGCAAGCCCGCTAACTCGCAAAGACGAGGCGTGTTTCATATGAAACATTCTAGCATATTTTTATTTCGTTTAAAGACCACATTTCTCTGCGGGTGGGGATGATTAAATTAATATATTATCTTGTGGAAGACATGAACCCTTGGACTCCTTGTCTTTTAATGGGGTTTATCTGTTTATAGGAGTAGGATAATTTGTGGATATGATATGGTTATTTTGTGTTTATTGTTTGCCGGCAAGCGGTTCGCTGGATAGCGTTTGTGGATAGTTTGTTGATAGTGTGAATACAATTTAAAAAATGCGAGATATTTGAAAAATACGTTGTATTTTAAGGTTTTTATAATATCTGGATAACCTGTGTATTGTGTGGATATTAGTTGGGGAATCGTTGTGTGCCGTCCGTTATGTCCGTAATATTTGTCCGATATAATTTATCGGGGAGCCGGGATTCGAACCCGAACTACATGCTCCCAAAGCATGCGTACTACCATTATACGACCCCCCGGATTTTTGTATCTTTTTTTAATGTTACACATGAAACACTTAAAAAAAAGATGAAGGAGTTATTTTATTTTTAATAATTAATCGAGAATTATATTTTCTGTTATTCTGATTTTCGTTTCTTTTGTATCAGGGTTGTAATAAACCGCGGCTGAGTGAATTTGGAATTCTTGTATTTCCTCTGTTTCATATGAAACACTATTACCAGCAAGATAAGATTCAATCGTTTTTGCCATTTTTTTTCTTTTGTTGTGGTCAATTTTTTCTTCCGGTCTATGGTTTTCAAAATCAACTTCCGATGAAACCGTTTTGACTTCAAGGAAGTGAACAATCCCATCTTTGGAAGCTATGATGTCAAGCTCACCGTATTGCTTTCTAAAATTTCGGTCTAGGATTTTATATTGTTGTTTCACAAGATGTTTCACAACGATATCCTCTCCCGCCTTTCCTACGGTTAAATGTGTAGCTTTGTTTATTATATTATCTTCCATTTGGTTTAATTTTTTCAAAGGGTTTCATATGAAACCCTTTGAAAAATAACGATATTTACGGTTCTATGCCTTTTCCGCTGACTTCTCCTTCTTCGGTGGCCTGAGCTATAGTTTCGCCGGATTTCGAGCGTATATCAAGTTTCCAGCCCGTTAATTTAGCCGCCAATCGAACATTTTGGCCTCTTTTCCCGATAGCCAAAGAAACTTGGTCTTCGGAAACCGTTACAACCGCTTCTTTCTTTTTTGCGTCGGTGTCTATTTCGATGGTTTTTGCCGGGGACAGGGAATTACTTATAAATTGCTGTGGTTCGTCGGACCATTCTATAATATCAATTTTTTCGCCACCAAGTTCTTGTATTACCGTGCTCACGCGGACTCCTTTTTGTCCTACGCATGAACCGACCGGATCTATGCCTTCTTTGTTTGAGAAAACCGCTATTTTTGAACGTGATCCGGCTTCTCTGGCGACAGCTTTGATTTCTACTATTCCGGTAGCGATTTCGGGAACCTCGGTTTCAAAAAGTTTTGTGAGAAATCTGGGATGAGAGCGAGAAAGGTAGATATTTATTCCCGTGGGGTTTTTTTCGATAAGGAAAATAAGGGATTTTATACGTTCTCCGAGTCTGTATCGTTCTCCTCTGGCTTGTTCTTCTCTTGGTAAAACAGCTATTGTACGGCCTAAATCAAGGAAAATATTGCCTCCTTCCATCCTTTGGATTATTCCACTGACGATCTCACCTTCCTTGTTGCGGAAGTCGTTAAATACAGATTCTCGTTCCGCTTCGCGTATGCGTTGTATTATTACTTGTTTTCCGGTTTGAGCGGCTATTCTTCCGTAATCTTTTTTGGTTTCCAGAGGAAAAACCAACTCATCTCCGGGTTTGATACTTTTTTTGATTTTTTTAGCTTCGTCCAGCATGATGTGTCTTTCCGGGTTGAATCTGACTTTTTTTATAGCGCCTTCTTCAGTTTCTTCATATTCTTCTTCCGGGTGTTTTCTCGGTTTTTTCTTGTTCGATAGGTTCTGAGTGTCCGATAGAACCTGCGCTTTTTCTTTTTCAGCGATTTCTTCCGCTATTTCTTCTTCTGTTTTTATCATTGTTTCGTCAACGGCTATCTTGATTTGATTAAAAGAGGTTTGGCCGGTTTCCGCGTCAAATTCGGCCCTGATTATTTGGCCTTTTTTTCCGTAATCTCTTTTATAGGCGGTTGCCAGGGCATCCTGTATTGTTTCAATAATTTTTTGTCTGGGAATTCCACGCTCTGTTTCCAGCTGTGTTAATGTTGATTGCAATGCTTTGAGATCCATAAAATATATATAAATGGCTAATTTTAATAAAATCCGCTCTTATCAGAACGGATTCAATATTATTATATTAATTACCAAAGAATATGTCAAATCTTCCGTAAATGTTTTGTGTAAATATTAAAATTTATTCCGTTGGAGGGCCTCGCTTTTCTTGGGCGGGAATGATTATATTTTATAAATTTAAATTGTCTTTGCGGAAGGCCTGTGGTTTGAATCTTTGTATATTATAACGGGATTTATTATAATTTAACCATTAATAGAATCGTAAAATATTATTTTTTATCATGTTTAGTTTTAATTGGGGCGGTAAAAAATCTTCGAAAGAAGATTTTGGCGCGGCGTTAGGAGAAAAAAGCGCGGATTTGGATCCTGTGGGGACTGTCCAACATTTGGAAAACCGCGCCAAATCGTTAAGGCAAGCTAATCCCGAGAGTGAAGAGGCCGATGCTCTTGAGACGCAGGCGGAGGAAATACGCAATAAAAATCCGGAAAAGTTTGAAAAATTAGAAGAAGCCGCTTAGTTCGGTTGAAATAAAAAATACCCCGAAGGGGGGTATTTTTTTGTTTGTTTTGTCGGTGTTTTCAGCAACCGATAGGGAGTATCATGCCCTCAAAATACGTTTTGTCTTCTCTGTTTTTGGGGTTGGAGTCTTGTTTTGTATTGTTTCCGGAGGGGTAAAATTTTCTTCCGATAAGTTCTGTTTTTATTGTTTCAAAAGTTTCCGTATTGGATATACCTTCAAAAACAAGGGTAAAAATTGAAATATGCTTAATTCCGGTAATTCGAATCGTGCCGTCGGGTTCCTGTGTCAGGATAATTGATAATTCTGCTGTTTTTTCTATTGCTGGCGCGAAATTATCGTCATTGTTCATTTTTTCCATTTCCTTTCTCCTTTTTTAGTTTTCAAGTTGCTTTTGAAATAAAAACAGCTGGTTTGAGGCCAGCCTTTTGGTGTTTTTTGGTTTTTTTAAAAACCTCAAAAGGCCGGGCTGAAGCGGAAAAAATAAAAATTATATTCAAAACAACAGTGTTTTTCGACCTGTACCATGATTTTTTTATCTTATATAAAACATTTATTTTGTCAATTGCGCGTTCGGAAGGCTCCGCCATCCCGTAATTTGTCCCATATCCACAAAATATGGATACAAACGCTGTTTTTTTTGGTATAATTTTAATAATGGGTTTAGCCCGACAGTTTTAATTTGAAACATATTATGACAAAAGCTGGAGAATTTTTTGATGTTTTCAATATAAAAAAACAATGCGCTCAGTACCGCGTCGGTATTTGGGAGTGTCCGCATTTTTTGTTTGTCATAATGGGCTCTGTTATTATAGTGACGATTCTCGCGGTTTATTTTATCGCGCAGAGATATGTTATTGAACCTCATTTGGTGGCGATATTGGTTATTGCCATAACAATGGTTTTGTTTGTTTTAAGTTATATTATTCTTCGTTCTTTTGAGCGCGCGGCTTTGGCGACGAAAGAAAAATCCGAATTTATAAGCTTGATGTCGCACGAGCTTAGGAATCCGTTGTCATCCATCAAGTGGCAACTTGATCTTATGTTGCAGAAGGGGGTCACCGCGTTGACGCCCGAAGAGCAGAGAAAAGCTCTCGAATCGATATTCGAACAGAACGAATTTATGATTTCCATGGTCAGCGAGCTTCTGGAAATGACTCGTTTGGAAACCGGAGATATTGTTCTTGTTCCGTCGGAATTTCCAATGGGCAAATTAATACACGAGATAATGTCGCGTTTCGCCACAAGGGCCTCTTTTTTGAATGTTAATTTGTCGTTTCCTTCGCCCGAAGAAGATATAAATGTGCGCGCGGACAGAAAAAAGATATATCAGATAGTCGAATACCTTATAGATAACGGCATCCATTACAGCAGGCGCGGCGGCACGGTAAGCATTTCGCTTGAGAGAATCGACGAGCATGTGAAATGTTCGGTAAGCGATGAGGGCGTGGGTATTTCCGAGAGCGAGGGTAAAAAAATATTTTCAAAATATTTTCGCGGAGAATCGTCCCGGCGTTCCAAAGTAGAGGGTTTAGGCGTGGCTTTATTCATGTCAAAGGCTATTATAGAAAAAAGCGGGGGGAATATGGACTTTACAAGCATTGAAGGCAGGGGCTCCACTTTTTGGTTTACTCTTCCTGTGGCGAAATAGTATATCCGGGCCAAACTTGGCTGTATGAAATAATTTTTTATAATTTTTATAGGTTCTTTTTAAAAGTTGAGCGATAAAAAATAAAAACATGGAGAATGTTGCAAATAAAAAAATATTATATATAGAGGACCAAGAGGGCTTGCGTGACGCACTGTCCACTCTTTTAAGAAACACCGGTTATGAAGTTTATACCGCGTCGGACGGCGAGCTGGGACTCAAGATAATTGAAGAAAAGTCGCCCGACTTGGTGGTTTTGGACTTGATTTTGCCTAAAAAGGATGGTTTCGAGGTGATGGAGGCGTTGCGTTCCAAGGAAAAAACAAAAAATTTGCCGGTAATTATACTGACAAATCTCGAAGAAAAATATAATATCGAGCGTGTTATGTCTTTCGGCGTGCGCGCTTATCTCGTGAAAGCGACTTACAGCCTGACCGAAGTCGCGGATAAAATAAAAGAAATTTTAACCACCTGAGTTATTGTTGGTTGCGCGTATCGCGGCTATAGCGGTTTGGGACGGTAAGTTTACATTTTTTATCGGGTATGAGGATTGAACTTCAACAACTTAAAGCATTTTTATTGGATTCCGGCCTTGTGGCAGCGGCCGATATTGAGCGTATGGCCGAAGAGGCCGAGAAAGCAAAGGGCGATTTGGGAGAACTTTTGATAAAAGCGGGAAAAATTTCCGAAGATGATTTAAGGCGCCTTGAGGCGTATATTTTGGGTATTCCTTTCGTTAACCTTGAAAACGAACAGCTGGATTTTAAAATTTTGTCTTTGGTGCCCGAACCCATCGCGCGCTCATATAATATCATAGCTTTCAGAAAGACCGGCAACGAGCTTGAGGTCGCCATGCTTGATCCTCAGAACCTTGAGACGATAGATTTTATAAAGAAGAGATCGAATTTAAAAATATTACCCCGTCTTACCACGAAAAAATCAATTCAGAATTCTTTAAAACAGTATCACAGGAGTTTAAAGGCGGAGTTCGGCGATATTATAAAAAAAGACACGGACGCCATGCAGGTTGTCGCCGTTGCGGCCGATTTGGAGAAGGCAGCCGAAGTTAATCCGGAAGAACTGAAAAAAATGGCCGAAGATTTACCTATTGTCAGGATAGTGGACACACTTTTGAGGCACGCTATTCTTCAGAGGGCGAGTGATATCCATATCGAGCCCATGGAAAAAGAAGTGCTTGTGAGGTACAGGATAGACGGAGTTTTGAGGGACGCGATGAGTTTGCCGCGCGAAGTAGCCGATACGATAATCGCTCGCATAAAAATACTTTCCAATTTGCGTCTGGACGAAAAAAGATTGCCGCAGGATGGCAGGTTCAAAATAGAGTCTCCGGAAGAAAAAGTTTCTTTTCGTGTTTCCATATTGCCGATTTATAACGGCGAAAAAGCAGTTTTGAGGCTTTTGAAGGAAACATCCAAGGGTTTTTCTTTGGAAGCTTTAGGTTTTGTCGGAGAACAGCTCGATCAGGTTCAAAAGGCGATAAATAGACCGCACGGCATGATTCTCGCGACCGGCCCCACCGGTTGCGGGAAAACAACCACTCTTTATACGGTTTTGGATATTTTGAATACTCCTGATGTTAATATTTGCACAATCGAAGATCCTATCGAGTATCAGATTCCGAGAATTAATCAGACCCAGGTTAAACCCGATATAGGGTTTTCTTTTGCCAACGGACTTAGGTCACTTTTAAGACAGGATCCGGATATTATTATGGTCGGCGAGATACGCGACACAGAGACCGCTTCTTTGGCGGTAAACGCCGCCCTGACCGGCCATTTGGTGCTTTCGACTTTGCATACGAATTCTTCCGCGGGAGCTTTTCCGCGCTTGTTGGATATGAAAGTTGAGCCGTTTCTTTTGGCCTCCACTCTTAATCTGGTGGTAGCCCAGCGGCTGGTGCGATGTTTGAGGCCGGGAAAAAAGCCCTACGTGCTTTCGAAGAAAGAGCTTGGAGAATTGTCCGAACAGATAGATTTGGACAGAATGCTTGAGATTTTGAGAAAATATCAGGCCATAGGTCCGAAAGCCGATTGGAAAGACGTACAATTTTACAAACCGGAACCGGATCAGGAGTCGCCCGATGGTTATCAGGACAGGATAGGCATACATGAAGTCTTGTTTGTTTCTTTAGCTATAAAAGATTTGATTGTAAAAAATTCCAGCGCGGACGCGATTGAGGCGCAATCCAAGAAAGAGGGGATGATGACTATGTTTGAGGACGGGGTTTTGAAGTCGGTTCAGGGTATTACGACGCTCGAGGAAGTTTACAGGGTTACGCGCGAGTAATTTTAATTATTATGCCGAAATTCAAATTTACGGCGAAAAAAATAGGCAGTTCCGATTTTTCCGGCGAGAAAGAAGCCGCCGACCGTTTTGATCTTGCTCGCCAGCTGAAACAGGATGGCTATGTTCTTTTCGATTTTCATGAAGAGGGAGCGAAAAAAAAATATAGTCTGAATTTTTTTGAAAATATACTCGGAACCGTAAGTTTGTCCGAGAAGATGATATTTACCAGAAACCTCGGCGTTATGTTGGGGGCGGGATTGCCGCTTACGCGCGCGCTTGAAGTTTTAAACAGACAAACAAAAAATCCCAAATTTAAAAAAGTAATTTCGAATATTTCTTTAAGTTTGTCCAAGGGCCGTAGTCTGAGCGAAAGTATTTCCGATCACCGTTCCGTTTTCCCGCCGATTTTTTCGTCGATGGTAAAGGCGGGGGAGCAGAGCGGAAAGATGGAAGAAGCGCTGGGTATCATCGCTTCCCAGCTTCAAAGCGATTACACATTAAGGCGCAAGGTGCGGGGGGCTATGGTTTATCCGGCTATAATTTTATTGGCGATGTGTCTTATCGGAGTTTTGATGCTTATATACGTGGTCCCGACCCTTGTTTCCACGTTTAAGGAAATGGAAATAGAGCTTCCTGCTTCAACCCGTTTTATCATATGGCTTAGCGAATCTTTGACGACAAACGCGGCTATAATAGCCGCGGGGATTTTGTCGGTCGTCGTTCTTATTTATTGGATTATGAGGCATCAATTCGCGAAAAATTTTGTCGATACCGTAATTTTGAAATTGCCGTTTTTTTCCGGATTGGTTATGAAATTCAATTCCGCCAGGACAACCCGCACGCTTTCTTCTCTTGTCAGTTCTGGTGTGGAAATAATGGAAGCGCTCGACACCACGTCGAATGTTTTGCAAAATCACCATTATAAAAAAGTTTTGGAAGACGCCAAACTGCAAATACAGAAAGGTTCGCGCATCTCAGCCCCGTTTAAAAAGGCGGATAATATTTTTCCTTCTCTTGTCGGCGAGATGATTGAGGTCGGTGAAGAAACAGGGACTCTGCCTTCCATGCTTTTAAGAGTTGCCACATTTTACGAAGAAGAGGTTACCGAAGCGACAAAAGACATGTCGACGATTATCGAACCGGTTTTGATGATATTTATAGGAGGCATTGTCGGATTTTTTGCCGTTGCGATGATGAAGCCGATGTACAGCATGATGTCCGCTTTTTAATTTCGCCAGATGAAAAATTCGCGGAAAATCAAAAATAATTCCGGTTTCGGGCTTATTGAAGCGCTCGTTGGAGTAGCTGTTTTTGTTTTTATAGCCGTAAGTCTTTACGAAGTTTACGTTCAAATGTCGGTTTATATTCGCCATACGCGCGCCAGGATTTATGCCACCGCTCTGGCGAATGAACAATTGGAAATAGTGAGAAATTTACCTTATGCAGATGTTGGTATTTTGAGTGGTTTACCCGTGGGGAAGTTAGAACATACGAAAGATTTAATTCGGAATAATCTACAATTCAGGGTTGTCACGACCGTGAGAAGTATCGATGATCCTTTTGATGGCACAATCGGCGGGTCTCCGAACGACACATCCCCCGCGGATTATAAGCTTGTCGAAATGGAAATAATATGTTTGTCGCTTAATAACTTTACTCCGGTTATCGTTACAACGACTTCGGCTCCAAAAAATCTTGAAACGGCTTCCACGAACGGCGCTTTGTTCGTGAGAGTTTTTGACGCCGACGGTCAGCCTTTGTCCGGCGCTGAAGTGCACATAGAAAATGCTTCTTCTTCTCCTCCCATAACCATAGACGATACTACGAATATTAACGGTATTTTACAGCTTGTTGATGTACCTCCCGGGGTGGAAGCTTATCAGATTACGGTTACCAAAACCGGTTATTCGACCGACAGAACTTACCCCAGAGGAGATCCTTTAAATCCTAATCCGGCAAAGCCTCATGCCACGGTCGCCGTTCAGGCGGTTACTCAGGTGAGTTTTTTTGTTGATAAAACAAGTATTATCAATGTTTTGAGCGCGAGGGACAATTGTTCCGCGGTCGCCGACGTTGATTTTTCTTTATCCGGTTCCAAATTGATAGGCACGCTGCCGGATGTTTTGAAATACAGCCAGGCGTGGTCAACTGATGCGGGTGGGATTAAAAATTTAAGCGGCATGGAATGGGATACGTATTCTTTTGTTTTGACGGATGCAGGCTACGCGTTCGCGGGAATGATTCCTTTGACTCCGGTAGCTTTGTCGCCGGATTCGGTTCAGGACGTAAAAATTATAGTTCAGCCGAAGGATCCGATAAATTATCTTGTAACGGTCAAGGATTCCGTGACCGGTTTGCCGCTTTCGGGAGCGGATGTGAAAATAGAAAAAGGCGGCGCTTCAAGCACGATGACAACCGGCAGGGGGTTTTTAAGCCAGACCGATTGGTCCGGCGGAGCGGGGCAGGAAGAATTTTCCGACATGGCGCGTTTTTTCGATTCCGACGGCGATATAGAATTTTCGGCGCCGGCCGGAGAATTGAGATTGGAGCAGGTTTTGGGGGAATATCGGCCTGACGGTTGGCTTGAATCATCGACTTTCGATACCGGTTCTGTGAGTAATTTTTATCAGATTTTATGGCAGCCTCTCGATCAGTCGGCGGAAACGGGCAGTTCCAGCGTAAAGTTTCAGTTTGCGTCCGGCTTGAGTACTTCAACGGCGTGGAGTTTTTTGGGCCCGGATGGAACATCGGGGACTTATTACAGTTTATCCGATCAGAATATAAACGCGGTTCATAACGGCGACAGATATTTTAGATATAAAGTTTTTTTGGAAACAGCCTCCACGACTTATACTCCGAATATTTCCGATGTTCAGTTTATTTTCACTTCGGATTGCGTTCCTCCGGGGCAGGTTCTTTTCGCCGGGCTCGAATTCGGTATTTACAACATTGATGTCGCGAGGGCGGGGTATCAGAATTATAACGGTTCGATTAATTTATCTTCCGATTTTCACGAGACCGTTGTGTTGATGATGCCGAATTGATTTTTAAAATGAAAGGAAAAACACAGGGAAAATTTTTAGCGCGGAGCGGAGGATATAGCATTATAGAAATGCTTGTGGTTTTGTTTATTCTTGGTCTTGTGGCTGTGGCGGCCTGGACTTTTCAGAGCGATACGATTTCGATAAACCGTATTTTCCAGAGCGAACTCTGGGCCCAGCAGGACGCTCAGATGGCCTTAAAATCAATGTCCGCGGAAATACGCTCCGCATCGCAGTCAAGCGTCGGAGCTTACGCGATTTCTCAGGCGAGTTCCACCAGTTTTATTTTTTACAGCGATATAGACGATGACGGGCTAAAAGAAAGAGTCCGGTATTATTTGGAAGGGGCTGTTTTTAAAAAGGGCGTTTTGAAGCCTTCGGGTTCTCCTTTGGTTTACAATCCCGCCGGAGAAATTTTGAGCGATTTGGTTTTTTCGGTGTCGAACGGCACAACTTCCGTTTTCGAATATTACGATTCGTCTTATGCCGGAACCTCAAGTCCTCTTGTTCAGCCGGTGGATATTCCGAGCGTGAGGCTTATTAAGACAACTCTGATAATAGCGAAAAACCCGCGGTCGGGCGCTCCGATGATGTTAACAACGCAGGTTTCAATAAGAAACCTGAAGGATAATTTATGATAAATACTGATTTAAAAACAAGAGGCCAGATAGTAATACATGTTTTGGTGTTTGGGAGTATTTCCATACTGCTTATAGGCGGTTTGATAGGGTGGGCGATAACCGGGGCAAAATCTTCGCGTAAGATTTTGTCGGGCGAGCGCGCTATGCAGATAGCGGAAGCCGGCATTGAATATTATCGCTGGCATTTGGCTCATTCTCCTACTGATTTTCAGGATGGGACTGCCACTTCGGGCCCGTATGTCCACGATTATTACGATAAGGACAGTAATTTGGTGGGACGGTTCAGTTTGGATATTACCCCGCCTCCCGTAGGTTCGACGGTCGTTACCATACGTTCGACAGGCAGTGTTACGGAAGATGCTTCCATAAGCAGGGCGGTTGAAGTAAGAATGGCTATTCCGTCGTGGGCGCGATATTCTGTTGTGGCCAACGCGGCAATGCGTTTCGGCGAGGGCACGGAAGTTTTCGGGCCGATACATTCAAACGACGGAATAAGGTTCGACGGTTTGGCGCATAATATAGTTTCAAGCGCCGTGGCGAGTTACGATGACCCGGATCACTCGGGGGGAAACGAATTCGGGGTTCATACTCACAGGGTGCCGGTTGATCCACTGCCTCCGGCGGCCGTGCCGGTCCGTCTGGACGTTTTTGAAGCGGGCAGACAGTTCCCCGTACCGGCTGTTGATTTTGCCGGTCTTACCGCCGACCTCGCTCAGATTAAAAGCGACGCTCAGGCATCAGGCAGGTATTTCGCCCTTTCCGGCGCCTTGGGTTATCATATTGTTTTAAAAACCGATGACACCTTCGATATCTACAGGGTTAATACCACTGTGGCCCCGCCGGGCGGATGTAATTCCAGCCAGACGGGCTGGGGTACATGGAGCATAGCGACAGGCGGAGAAACTTTTTTGGCCAATTATACTTTTCCCGCGAATGGATTGATATTCGTGGAAGATCATGTGTGGGTCAACGGGCAAATAAACGGAGCGCGGCTGACGATTGCTTCGGCGCGCTTTCCGGACAACCCCGCCACAAGAACGAATATCACGGTAAATAACGATCTTTTATATACGAATTATGATGGCACGGACACGATTTCTTTAATGGCGCAAAATAATTTTAATGTTGGTTTAAGAAGCGAGGATGATTTAAGGATAGACGCGGCTTTGGTGGCCCAAAACGGAAGAGTGGGTAGGCATTACTATGATTCCGATTGCGGGACGGGTTATACCAGGCAGACTATTACTTCTTACGGCATGATAGCTACAAGCCAAAGGTATGGTTTTGCCTATACCGATGGTACGGGTTATCAGATAAGAAATCTGATTTATGATGCCAATTTGCTTTATGGTCCGCCGCCGAGTTTTCCTCTGACTACGGATCAATACCAGATACTTTCCTGGGAAGAGGTTGAATGATTTTGCCCCATTTTTTTAAATATTTTTAAAAATATTTAAAAAAGTTTTTTTAAGCCAAAATATTTTGAATTCGAACATCTCCCGAAGCGGCAGGGGGGTGTTTTTGTTTTTGAAATTATTTTTTTTGACGCTCTTTATGATTGACGCGACGGTTTTTTCTTCGCTATTTATTATCGCGTAACTTTTGTTTAGATAGCTTAAAATATGCGTATCGGATGTCGCGATAAACGGTTTTTTGTATTCCAGCGCCGTTCTTCGAGCTTTTTTATTGAAATTAAAAATATTGTTCGAATATACCGTCATTTCAATGGCGTCGAACAGATCTATATTTTGTTTCAGTTTTCCCATTAGGCTTTTTGTGCTCGTTACATACGGGTGGGGCGCTATTATTAGAATATCCGGTCGGTTTTTTTTGTATTCCCTAAGTTCGGCGAATGTTTTTATTTTTTCGGCATTTTTATCGCAGTTGAGGATTACCACATCCTTGTTTTCTATGTTGGCTTCAATTCCGGGGATGACAAGTACGCCGTTTTTATCGGCTTCGTCTTTAAACTCGGCGCCGTCGTTGAATGTCCGGTGAAAAGTAAGCGCCAGCGCTCCGAAACCGAGTTCCGCGGCCTTTTTTAAAGCCGTTTTTACGCCGTATTCCACTTTATCTATCGGATCTTCTTTTGCGTGGAAATGAAGATTGGTTTTGATTTCCATATTATGATATTATCGTTTAATATATTTTTTTAGGCAAGGTTTAATGATGATTTCTTATTTTTTTGCTATAATTTTACTGTAAGTATCCTAATATTGTATTATGGCCATAGCGTATTTTATCGTAACGAGTTTTATAATCGCCCTTTCCGCGATTATCGGTGGCGCTAATATTTATAAAAAGGAAAAAAATTTTTCTTCTCTTTGTTTTTCTTCGGTTATGTTTCTGAACGGATGCGTGTGGTTTGCGGCTGGGTTATCGTCGGCATCGTGGCTTTTTGAGAGTGAGTTTTGGAGAAATTTTTTCGCCTATTCAAGTTATTTTTTTGTTTTTTTGTCAGCCCCATTTTTAATAGGTTACGCGTCTTGCCGCGTTGTTTTTTTGAAAAAAATGGCGCGATATTTGTT
>CAZVBU010000004.1:0-14815 GCA_964625935.1 uncultured Candidatus Saccharibacteria bacterium | reverse complement strand
CATATTTTTATTATAACATATATAAAAATATTGACGGAATAGTGTCAAAATTTACAGCGTGGCGCGTAAATGATATCTTTACATCGGATATTTTTGAAATTTTAAAACTTTTTACTATTTTGCTGAAAGGAGAATGGGTAAAAATGAAAAATTACGCCTGGGTAAAAAAATTTCCGGTTGCGGCTGTTATTTTCGCCGGCTTTGTGTCAATAATTTTTTCCAACACGCCAATGTTTATGACGCAAGTGATGCTTTTGGGTCTTTTCCAAAACATCAGTTTTGTTCTGGTCAGCCGCGCGAGAAACAGAAACCATCAAATTTACCATTTTATCGCGGCAATATTCTCTAACAGTGTCTGGTATATGACGGTTTCAAGCATGTTCTCACAAAACATGCCGTATTCTCTTTTTATTCCTTTTATATCAGGCACATCTATCGGAAGTTTGTGTGGCGCTTTTATTTCTGGTCGTATAGAAAAATGGCTGGGACTCACAGCAGACGCAACCAAAAAAATTGAAAACGCGGCAAATAAAAGAAAAACAATAGATAAAAAATATTTTATTACCGCGCTTGTTTTTTTGACCCTGCCGTCATTTTATTTTTCAAACGACGCCATAAAAGTTTTAACGATTCTTTTTATGGCTTACATCCAAAATACCGGTTTTGCTTTATCCAGTCGCGCCAGAAACCGCGACAATGAAATTTTCGTTGTTTTCACCACAGTTTTAAGTTCGGTTTTATTTTTTCTTACTTTCAGATACCTCATCAGAAACGATATGCCATTTGCGCTTTTTATCCCGTATACCACCGGTACTGTTTTTGGCAGTTTAACCGGAGCGAATTTATCGGTTTATATAGAAAAAATATTCGGTATAAAACCGGACAGCCATGTTACGGGCGAAAAGAAAAAAAATTCCCTAAATCCATGGCGTGTGTTTAACATAAGCATATCATTGGGACTGATGTTTCTTGTTGTTTCCAGAATATTTCCTTTTGAAGAAAATATTCTTTCACTATGGTTTATTTTTGCTGTTTTCGCGGTTAATTCGCTTGACAGCATTACATATACCCTCGCCAGTCGCGCAAGCAACAGAAATAACGTTAATTATCATCTCGCCGCACGTCTTCTGGTCGGCGTAGTCGCGTTTATGAAACTTAAATATTATAAGCAAGGCAACATGTCTTACGAATTGTATCCTGCCATACTTTTAGGCGATGTTACGGGCGGTGTTTTAGGGCAAAAAACCTCCAAATTCGTTGAATCGCGCGAAAAAGTGGTGATGGACGACGCAAAATCATAAAAAATTATAAAACTAAAACCCTCCGCCAAAGGCGAAGGGTTTTTATTTATATATTATTTTTTAGGCGTAATTTACGCCGGATTGGGCAGAAAACTTTCCCAGTCGAAAGGCCGGGGGTTTTCCATGTAATCTTTAATATGATTGAAAAGCAACGTTCTTACGATTATAGGTCCGCTATCCGGGCCGTCAATTGGGATACCCAGGAAGGATACGCCGGTATTGTTCGGAGGAAAGCCTGTTTCGCCGTATTCGTCGGTGTGAACCGCCGCGGGTGACATATGATAAATCGCGGAAGAAGTGCTGACATGGCTGAAAAAATGCTTATCGCCGAATATTTTGATGACCGGAAGTTTGTTTTCGAAAATTCTGGAGTAATTGCCGCGGCAAAGGTCGCGTTTTACGTGCCCGCGCAAGGGATCGCCCCAGCCGGCCATATTCGTCGGAGAAGACCTGAGTTCGAGGCCGTATTCGTATTTGTCTTTTACGCGTATCGTGCCCCACCCGATGGACGACTGCCCATAAAGAGGAGTAACGACATGTTTGTCGATATATTCTTTCTGATTGCGCCATTCGTCCGTCTGAAGAAGCAAATCACGCAATCTCATGGAATAGAACGGGCCCTCGGTAAGTTCCCAATTGACGGTTTTTCCGAAATGCCTGTCGCCGCTGCCGATATTGATGATACCGATATTTCTGCTGTCAAAACCGCTGTATTCGGCATTGACGAATTCGCCAACTCCCCTGACGATAAGTCCTGATTTTTGCGCTTTCAGAAGTATCGCGCTAAACGCGTCTCTATTGGCTTCAATGTGCCGTGAGAGCATTTGTTGCATCTGTTCGAACAGATAATCAGAACCGCGTTTTTCGACCTGACGGAGCACGAATTCCTTGATCCACTTCGCGGCCGAGATGGCGGTATCGAATTTCCTGGAATTCACTGCCTCAATAAGTTTGAGGTTGCAAAGTCTTTCGATTTGCTCGAAAGGCATATGGTGCGGATCTTGGCGCGTGCGATAAGCCACGTTTTGCGCCTGGGTCGGATCGTCGGGCGTAGCCAAAAGATGGACTCTTCCGGCTCCGTTTTTAAACAACCCGTCTCTGCGCATCATCTGCATCACAGCTTCCGCCATACCCACGCGTACTCCGCGTTCGGTATCGGTTACGAATTCTTTGGAACGTCCGCCCCAATGCTGATCCGAACAGCAAAATATGAATATGTTTTTCGAACCCGGGGTGTACTTGGAATCCCCACCCTTGCTTTTTGAAGTTTTCGGATATTTTTTGAAGGCCTCTAGGGCTGATACGGGATAATCGTCAAAATCTATAATTCCGTTCGTGCATTTGAGCCGCATTACTCCTGCTCTAAACATTTCGCTATAAACCGCGCGCATGAGCGGATGGTACTGGGAGTAAGCGGGTCTTACCGCGCTTCTCAGATATTCTTCATCAACCGCCACGGGCGCGACGAACTGTTTGCCCGAATCGCGCTGGCCGTCGTGGTCCAATTCCCGGGCTCCGCCGCGTGGCTGAAGCGCCGAAGGATGGCAAATAACGACCGCGTCGGCCATTGAGCGCCTTAGCGCCTTGGGGCCGTATTGGTTGTTGTAATCTCCAAGAAGGTTGTCACCGACTCGTAAATGAGAAGGTATATGGATTTCGACTTTTTTGCCGCCTATGGAGATGTAGTTCGAACTTTCTCCGATAACTTTCGAGTTTGGTATGGATTCTTCAATCTTTTTGATGACAACACAGCGCGCGTCGCTGACGAATCTCTGCCACTCCTGAGGCGGAATATCGGAGATATTCGTTCTCGCGAGCTGGTGGCGCAGTGATTCAATCGCTTGATTCGCTCGCTGAATTTCCTCATAAGCTTGGTCAATGTTGACATCGCCACCTTCATCGTCTCCTTCAGAATGAAGAGCTTTGGTCAGTCGTTTTTGAGCGTCTTTTTCGGCTTTTTTCGCCAAAGAAATCTGCTCGCGCAATTCACGCTGGCGCTTAAACACGTGCCAGCGGACTTCCCAATACGCCACCGTGATAACAAGAGCTATCTCCATAAGGCCCAAAACGATATAAACGGGTCCCGTATATTCCGGGTGATTATTCGGTTTGGTGCATACCTTGGACCATCCGCCCAAAAGATCGTTTACCGCTTCTTCCGGCGTAACGAATATGATTTCGTCGCGCGGCTTGTCGGCGATAATTTGTTTGACTATTTCCCGGTAATCGCCGTCGGTTATGAGTTCCGGGTTGATATTTGTTCCGTAAATCATCGCGCGCGCGGCTCTTGTGGGGCCGGCGGCTTTTTTAAGATCCATGGTTATCATATTCGTAATGATAACCGCGTCGTCGCCAAACTGCTCGGCCTGGCTCAACGCCCGACGGACAACGTTTCCGACGATATCGGGTCCGTATTTGACACCCATGTTGGCGCCGTTTAAAAATTGCACCGACCAATTATTCTGATCTTCGGCCTTAATTTCAACCGGCGCTGAAAAACTCGTTTTCGGCATCTGAAAATCCGGCATTGCTCCGCTTAAGTCTATTCTGCCGATGCCGGGCAACGACTTGCCCATCAGTTTTTTACCTCTGCCGGATACGAGGCCTTTGTGGAATTTTATACGGTCTTCCACCCAATCCCTTGGAATAAAAGGATAAAGGGGCGTGAAGGAATTAAAAGCATCGTTTGGATCAGAAGCGCTTCTTACTGTTTTTTGAAGCGCCCCGTCTATGGAATTATTGATCCATATCAGGTTGGCGATTCTTTTCTTAAAACGTCTTTTGTCCGGACGCTTGTTTTTCGGAAAAACTTTTACGATTTTTTCGTACAGCTTATTGAGACCGTTTTCTTCCAAAAGAATTTTGCAGCGTATCCAATCCCATATCTTCGCTTTTACTGTTTTTTCGTCAACTTGTCTGTCGAAAATAAAATCCTGAACCGCGCACTCTTTTTCCGGAGGCATGGTTTGAGGATGTTTTTTTTCAGATGTATTGTCAGATTTTTTCTCTTTGTCGGAAGAACTCATCGCGAACAACTCCTTTCTTTTTTCTGCCCAATTTTGATTATTTTTTAAGGAACAGGAAAAAGCTTCCTTTTGTTTTAAACATAACAAAAAAAAAGTAATTTTTTAATCTTGCGTCTGTGTTTATTCCGTGTTTTGTTTAATTTTTTGCGGATTTTTGATCCTACTTGAAACCCCCGCCCATGAGTATGAGCGGGGGTTTCAAAATTTATAAATTACTCTTGAATTCCTACCTGGTCTGATTTACATCAAGATCTTCGCCAAAATATCGCGCACCGCTTCAGGATTGCTTTTGCCCTTAGTTTCTTTCATCACCATACCCACAAGAAATTGTAAAGCCGCTTCTTTGCCGTTTCTGTAGTCATCCACGGCTTTCGGGTTGTCGGAAACCGCTCTTTTGGCCGCGTTTTCCAGAAAAGAAGAATCGCTTGTCTGTTCAAGGCCTTTCTCGGAAATTATTACATGAGGTTCCGCGCCTGTTTCAACCATTTCCAAAAGCACATCTTTTGCCGCGCGGGAAGAAATCTTTCCGTTTTTGACAAGCACCATAAGGTCGGCGAAATTTTCAGGTGTCATCAAAAGCTCCTCAAACCCGAGAATTTTTTCCCGCATAATGCCTGCCAGATCCGATGTTATATAATTTATGGCGGTGCTAACCGCTTCTTCTTCAAGGCTGTCGGCCAAATCTTCTCTCATTTCCGAAACCGTATTTTCGAAAAAATCATTCATGGCCGTATCCGACACGAGCATTTCCGCAAATTGCTCTTTTAGGCCGTATTCGATTTTTAATCGTTCGCGTTTTTGCCAAGGAAGTTCGGGTATTGTCGCTTCCAAATTTTTAATTTTTTTTATTTCACCGATTTGAAAAGGCGGTAAATCCGGCTCGGGGAAATACCTGTAATCGTGCGCTTCTTCTTTGCTTCTCTGAGAAAAAGTTTTTTGTTTTATGTCATCCCAACCGCGCGTTTCCTGCGAAACCTCCCCGCCTTTTTCGAGCAAATCTTTTTGACGTTCAATTTCGTATTTTATGGCTCCTTCAACCGATTTGAAGGAATTTATATTCTTAACTTCGACCTTTGTCCCGTATTTTTCGGAACGTTCCGGCCGAACGGAAATATTTGCTTCTATTCTCATCTGCCCTTTTTCCATATCCGCGTCGGAAACATCAAGATATCTCAAAACCAACCTCAATTCTTCGGCAAATTTTCTCGCCTCTTCGCCTGTTTTTATATCCGGCTCGGTCACAAGTTCCATCAGTGGAACACCCGCGCGGTTCAAATCAACAAGACTGCCGTCTTTCGTATGCTGAAGACGCCCCGTATCTTCCTCAAGGTGTATTCTCGTAATTCGTATTTTGTTTAGAAACCCACCCGATACCAACGGAAACTTATACTGGCTTATCTGGTACCCTTTCGGCAAATCGGGATAGAAATAATTTTTGCGGTCAAAACGGCTGAAATCCGCGAGTTGCCCCTTGAGAGCCAATCCGGTTCTTAAAACATTTTTTACCGCTTCGATATTAATTACGGGAAGAGTGCCGGGATGTCCCGCGCAAACGGGACAAATATTGATATTCGGATGATTTTCCATCGGATCATTGAGACAACCGCAAAACATTTTTGTTTTTGTTTTGAGCTCCGCGTGTATTTCGAGTCCGATTGTGGGAATATAATTCTCCATGTCATTATTTAGGAATCGAGTTTCGATATTCTCCTCTCGTGCCTTTCTTCGGGTAAAAATTCGGTTTCGAGCCATGTTTTAATTACTCCTTTCGCTTCTTCAACGCCGACAAACCTCGCGCCCAAAGACAAAACATTCGCGTTATTATGCGTGCGGGAAAGTTTGATTATCGCGGATTGCCCTCCGTAGTAAACCGCGGCTCTTACCCCCTTGAATCTGTTTGCCGCCATCGCTTCACCTTCGCCGGAACCACCAAAAATTACAGCTTTCGCTCCTTCGGGATTCTTCGACAACTCTTCGGCCAAGGGCATTATAAAATCGGGGTAATCGTCGAATTCACCATATTCGTAAGCGCCGAAATCCCGCACCTCATAACCAAGGCCCGTTAAAAAATTTTTTATTGTTTCCTTGTGATCAAACCCGGCGTGATCCGAAGCGAGAAAAATTTTCATATTGAATTGAATTAAATCGATTATTAATTCATATTAATTGCCGATTAAAGATATTTTTTCAAAATCTCAAGGTGTTTTATGAGCATAGCCGAATATCCCCATTCGTTATCATACCAGGCAAAAACTTTAACCAAGTCCCCGTCAACAACTTTCGTATAAGACAAATCGGCGATAGATCCGTAAGATTCTCCGACAACATCGCTTGAGGCAATCGGGTCCTCGTTGGTTCTAAAAATACCCTGCCATTCCGGCTTACCCGCGGCTTCTTTGAGTATGGCGTTAATTTCTTCCGCGGTTGTTTTTCTTTTCGCGACAAATGTAATATCAGCCAAAGAACCTGTCGCGAGAGGCGTTCTTATGGCCACGCCGGCAAATTTGCCCCGAATGGAAGGAATTATTTTTTCCGCGGCAAGCGTGGCGCCCGTGTGCGAAGGTATGACATTTATCGCCGCGGCTCTGCCCCTCAAAAAATCTTTCGCCATGGGTCCATCCACCAAAAGCTGGGTGGCGGTATAAGCGTGTGTCGTGTTTAAAACGGCTTTTTCGATACCTACCGTTTCCGACAATATTTTCGTGACAGGAATTATGGCATTTGTCGTGCAGGAGGCGTTGGACGTTATCGGGCTTTTTGCCGCGAGTTCTTCTCCCGCGTTAGGCGTAAATGTTTGTGTTTTTTCGTCTTCTTTCGGCACCGGGGCCGTTATGACCGCTCGTTTTGCCCCGGCTTTCAGATGTGTTTCCGCCTTCTCGTAAGAAGCAAAGACACCGGTAGATTCTACAACTATGTCTATTCCCAAATCTTTCCACGGAAGCTTCACCGGATCTTTTTCGGCGAAAAATTTTACTTCGTTAATTTTGGAATTTGACGTATCGAACCTTCCGTAAACCGAATCGTATTTCAAAAGATACAGAAGGTTTTCTTTGGCGCTCAAATCGTTTATCGCGGCTACTTCAATTTCCGGATGATTGCTTAACTGCCTGTAAAATATGCGGCCGATGCGGCCGAATCCGTTTATCGCTATTTTCATAATTTTATTTCCGATTAGTTTTGTAATGATTTAATTATAAACAAAAACGCCCATTCCGCCAAATAGAGAAACGAGCGTTTTAAAAAAATTTTTTAAATCAAAATTCTATATAATCGGGGTCTTTTATGTCTAAGTGAAATATTACGTTTATAGTGCGCGTTATATTCACACCCCACTGCGGCTGGAAACCAACTCCGCGCACGACAACATTATACTGCCCTTCCGGTATCGATACCGTATCGGGAACAGTTATCCAAAATTCCGCGCCTTCGTTATATTGACTCGCGTTTAGAGTGATCGAAGAAGCGTCCACGCCGGTTGACGGCCTTCTGAAATGATAAGTCGCGCCGGGAATCATTTCTGGGTTTACCACATCGAGAGTTATTGTTTCGTTGTATCCGTGAAGCGGCTGGATGGTCAGTAAAACTATATTTGTATCGACATCTCCGAGCCCGCGGATAATTTGGACGGTAACGTCGCCGCTTTTTCTGATTGAAAAATCAACGCAAGGAAAAGCATTACAAGTTCTTGTTTCTGTTTCAACATAGCCGATGCCCGAATACGGATCAATACAATCTCTTGAACGTGACTGCAAACCGCCTCCGCAAGGCACAGAACAGGTTCCACCCGAACCGTCGGAATAGCCGGCATCATGCGCCCATACTGTCCACGCGCCACAGCAATTTTGCGTGTTGCATGCCGAAGTCGTGGTATATGTAGAACAATCCGCGTTTGTGCAATAATTTGTCCTGATTCCGCCTCCGCAAAAACGCGTGCATTCGTCGGATACACATCCTGCGGTACAAGCGGGATTATTTATTCTTACAGACAAACGGGCTTCCGCCTGCAATCCGCCTCTTTCAACAATTACCTTCGCCGTGTAAGTTCCTGCTGAAGAATACGTGCATACCGAATTCGCTGTCATTGATTCAGAAGCCACTCCGTCAAATTTCGCGGCATATCCGGGGGTGATGTTTATTCCCGCGTCGGCTCTATTGCAATAGAAAGTGTAGTTTATTGTATCACTGAGCGTTCCTCCAACAAGTGCCGTTAGATCTATTGTCGCGGGCGCGATACCCGAAGATGGTCCCGTTAAAACAACACTGAGAGTATCGGGGGGCGGAAGCGGAGGAATTGAACCCGGATCGGGTAAAACGGTAACATCCGCCCAATCGCCACCAACACCGCCGGGGCCGGAACAAAAAAGCGAATAAGTTTTTGAGGCAGTCAATGGTCCGGTTGAACGTCCGGGTTCATTTAATGGAACAGCTCCGAAATCTGTAAGAGAGCAACTGGTTGCGTCCGAGGAAGACCAAGATAAAGTGGAAGCTGAATTATAATTAACCGTTGTTGGGTTCGCAGTTAAATTAACCGTGGGCGCGTTAACAGCGCTGATATAAATTGTTACCGAATCTGACCGCGTGCCGGCAGGTCCCGTACAAGTCAGAGTATATGTTCTTGTCGAAAGCAAAATTCCGGTGTTCTCATTACCGTTTGGATTTTTATTTCCCGACCAGTCGCCTGAAGCCGTGCACGAAGTCATGTTCACGGATGTCCAGCTTAGATTTGCGGATAAACCGGAAGCAATAAATATAGGCCCATTTGAACCATTGGCTTTTATGTCTATTGATGATTGAGCAGGCGGAGGAGGCGGAGGGGGTGGCGGAGGCGGAACTTCAGGATTAACCGTAACGGATTTATAATCAACCGCCGTTCCGCTGATATTCGTGCACGATATTCCATAAGAAGTTGATTGTTGTAAATTTCCCGTTGACACTGAGCCTGATGGCGCCACTGCCCCGCCCCAAGAAGACATGCAAGACGGTACTCCCGGGGGGCTTGCGGGTGAGGAAGACCACGATATCGTGGCCGAATCATTATAATCTATAACTCCGGGGTTAACATTTATACTGGTTGAGGGCGGCTGTATTACCGTTACCGTTACCGTTCCTGAAACAGGAACCCCGACTGAATTATAACAAGTCAGTGTGTAATTTGTTGTTGAAGTGAGGTTTGGAGTTGAAATGCCCGAACTTGAAACTGCTTTCGCTCCCGGCCAAGCCGGGTCACCATTTGTGGCGGTACAAGAAACGGCATTAGTTGTAGACCACGATAAAATTGAAGCGGCGTTATATGCTATTGTTACCGGATTTGCGGAAAAACTAAGAGTCGGGTTTGGAACCACAGTCACGGTTATTGTTTGCGATGCTGGCGTACCGGCAAGATTGTAGCAGGTCAGCGTAAAATTAGTCGTCGACGTAAGATTACCCGTGGTTTGCGAACCTGACAACGCAGTAGCGCTGGACCACCCCCCCGAAGCTGTGCAAGATACGGCGTTTGTGGTAGACCACGTTAGAGTTGAAGCAGTATTGTAGGCAATAGTAGCCGGAGCGGCGCTTAAACTGACGGTTGCAGGAGGACACGCTCCGCAATCACCGGGACAAGTGGCGCATGTGTCACTACCGTTACAAATTCCGTCGCCGCAAATTGGCGGTGGAGGCGGCGGAGGAGGAGGCACCGCGCACGCCGCCCTTGTCGCGAACGCTTCTCCCGGCGTGGTCCAGCCGGTGCAAATCGGATGAGAGCTTGAGGGATCATACAGATAAGACATGCGCCAGTAGTAAGTGGTTGACGGACTTAAGACGCTTGCCGGAATGGTTATCGTGGTGCCGGAATTGGAAATCCATCCCGAATCGTAAACTATGCCGGCGAAACCGGCGTCCGCCGCGATTTGCATCCTTGTATGGGGCAATCTGACCAAACTGGAAGTTATGGAAAAATTAAAAATCAAATTACCTGTGTGGCACGAGTCGGTGTAAGAAACGCCGGCAGTGCACAAAGAAACGGTCCATGAATACATCTCCGCGAAAGCGTCTCCGTTTCTGTCACATTGTGCGGAGGCGTGGTTTATAAAAACAAAAAAAGAAAGAAAACAAAAAATTCCCAGAATGTATAATTTGCGAGTTTTTATAATTTGCATTTGTGTGTTTTTAGCGGCTAATTAAAAAATACCGTCCACTTGATTAAAACTCGATATAGCTCGGATCTTTTACTTCAATAGCTACATTTATATTCAAAGTCCTGGTTATATCAAAACCCCATTGCGGTTGAAATCCGACACCTTGAATTGTAACGACGTAAGTTCCTTCGACAATACTGTTTGGTATGGTTATCCAAAAATCCACGCCTTCGACAAATTGCGAAGGATTCATAAAATCACGGGAAAAATGATATGTCGCTCCGGGAATTATGCCCGGATTTTGAATGCTCAAATCAACACGCTGATTGAAACCCGCTATCGGCAAAACCGTTATTCTTACAGGCGTTGTATCAACGTCATCAAGACCGCGTATTATCTGAACGCTCAAATCTCCACTTTTTGTCAGGGAAAAATCCATGCAAGGAAAATTATTACATAAGACAGGATTCGTCTCCGTATAAGTACCACAATCGGGAGCAACACAAACTCTGATTTGATGGCCTCCGCCGCAAGGTACAGGGCACGCGCCCCATGCTCCACAACTGGGTAAACATGCGTTTAAAACGGTAACTGTATCTCTTGATTCCGCGGGACTTGCCGAACCACGCTCAACTATAACTTTTGGAGTATAATTCCCCAATGAATAAGAGCGTGAAACGGTTTGAGTTGTCGCCGACATGCCGTTACACTTCGCTCCGTTTGAATTTGTCTGGCATGTTCCAACAACAGGTGCTGGAAGCGCACCACACGCCGTTTCTGCGTTTGAAACGCCGGTGACGGCGCTATTGCAGTTCCACCAAAAAGAATAGTTCACGGTTCCGACAGCGGAACCCATGACATACGCCGTAAGATTGGAATTCAAGGGGTCGCCGCCTGTGTTCGGATTGGCATCAAGCAAAACCGCCAAAGAAGAGTTATCAATATTTACCACAACATTATCAACATAAACATTGCCGGAGGAAGAATTTGTGCAAGTCAAACTAAAAATTGAATTGGAAGTAAGATTATTTATAATCTGCGAACCGTTTACCGGTTTCCCTCCCAACCACGCGCCGGAAGCGGCGCAGGAATCGGCGTTGCTGGAAGACCACGACAAAACAACGCTTGAACCGTAAACCACCATTATGGGCCCGTCCGAACCGCCGACATCCAAATCAACAAAAGGAGTTCCCGGAGGAAAAACGGGTGGAATCGGCGGAGGGGGCGCCGGCGGCGCGGGTAAGACATTTACCGCTACGCTATCGCTGTTTGAACCGGCCGAATTTGCGCATGTTATTGTAAAATTTGAAGAACTTGTGAGCCCACCCGTGGTAAAAGCTCCATCTACGGATTTAGCCCCCAGCCAACCCGACGAACCTCCGGAGGCCGAACAAGAATCGGCGCCCGTCGAATCCCAATTCAAAAGAACCGCAGACCCATACGCAACAGTTAGCGGGCCGTTTGAACCATTTGCCGTAATATCAATAGCGGGAGGTACGGGAGGTGGTGGTGGAGGTCCCGCGCACGCCGCCCTTGTCGCGAACGCTTCTCCCGGCGTGGTCCAGCCGGTGCAAATCGGATGAGAGCTTGAGGGATCATACAGATAAGACATGCGCCAGTAGTAAGTGGTTGACGGACTTAAGACGCTTGCCGGAATGGTTATCGTGGTGCCGGAATTGGAAATCCATCCCGAATCGTAAACTATGCCGGCGAAACCGGCGTCCGCCGCGATTTGCATCCTTGTATGGGGCAATCTGACCAAACTGGAAGTTATGGAAAAATTAAAAATCAAATTACCTGTGTGGCACGAGTCGGTGTAAGAAACGCCGGCAGTGCACAAAGAAACGGTCCATGAATACATCTCCGCGAAAGCGTCTCCGTTTCTGTCACATTGTGCGGAGGCGTGGTTTATAAAAACAAAAAAAGAAAGAAAACAAAAAATTCCCAGAATGTATAATTTGCGAGTTTTTGGCATGAATTATATATCAGCTATTTTGTTTATTCCAATTCCTGTTTCTCTATTTCTTTTTTTAAATCTTCAAATTTTTTACATTAAGACAAAGAAAGAACCACAACCGTTCTTGTTGTTTTTTTGTTGTGGTTGGAATCTGAATCTGTTTCTGTATTGCATACAATACCACAATAATATTGTACAAAAAACAACAACGAGAAACAATATTAGGATGTTGATAAAAACTTGTAAAAAATATAATTAAAATTTAATATGTATTACGATACCTCTAATATCCGTAACCACATTAGCGTTTTTTAATTAGGGTATATCGAAAGTTTTACGAAGTAAGATTACCCGTAGATTCAAATTTAAAATTTATCGAGTTGCTCAAAACTGTTGACAAAACAAATATATAAACACAACTAGACAAAACGATCGCTTGCTTTATATAAAATTCCGATAAGATAAATAATTTTATATAAAGCAAAAGCGCCGCCGCTATTTTCAAAATTCGATTCTAAAAATAATGTTATACCAAATTATTGACAAGCGGTAAACATACCACTTAAAACCAACGATTAACTTTTAAAAACATTTTTCATAACATCCTAAAAAAATATTTAAGTATGAAGCTATTAAATATATTAAATATTTTAATACTAAATTTTAAGAAATAATTTTATAAATTTTTATGCAAACTTATTTAACGGCCAAAACTAAACTATTGGAGTTGATCAAGAGCAATGTCGTAATTTCAGGCAAAAAAGAAAAATTTTACAACAACTTCGGTCGCCCTTCAAGCGGATTTATTTTGGATTTTAAAAATATATTTTTTACTCCGCCAACGCTTCAATTAATAGCTTATATTTTTTGGGAACAATATAAAAAACATTATCCTTTTCAAATCGGTGGCCAGGAACTCGCGGCAATCCCGCTTGTAAGCGCGATAATTTTATACGGCGAAAAAATAAATATGCCAATAAACGGATTTATCATAAGAAAATCCAGAAAACCCACGGGATTACAAAAAATTATTGAAGGTAGGGTAAATAATGAAAAAATAATATTGATCGATGATATTATACACAGCGGAACAACCATTCTTCGCCAATTGGAAATATTAAAAACAGTGAACAAAAAACCGGATTTTGTTTTTACAATTGTTGATTACAAAAAAAATGACAACAAGGAAATGCTCTTAAAAATGGGTGTTAATTTACAGTCCGTTTATTATTTAAACGAAATAATTCCGCAAGATGCCGATATTAACGAATCAAAGCTAAACGAAGGATTTGATGTAATGTGGAAATTTTCGGCGCCAGATCCTAATTTTTTTCACAGAATCCACAAGTCAACGCCGCTTTTGGATCAAAACACAATATTTTTCGCGTCGGATAACCACACTCTATGGTCACTAAATAAAAATGACGGCTCGATACAATGGGCTTTTAAGGGCTTCGGATACCCGACAAGAAGTAAAATGACCGTGTTTTCTTCACCCGCGATTTACAACAATATAATATACATCGCTTCGTACGACGGAAATTTATACGCTTTAAATAAAAATAACGGGATAAAAAAATGGGTGTATTTAGATGCTGATTTTATCGGTTCTTCGCCGGTGATTGCCGACAAACTGAATATGTTATTTATTGGCATAGGTTACGGTTTGTTTAATAAAAAAGGGGCAATAGTTGCTCTTAATGCCGAATCGGGTAAAAGAATATGGCATTTCAACACACCAAACTTTATTCTTAGCACTCCATATTATTGCAGAGAAAAGAAAATAATCGTTGTTGGGTGCGATGACGGAGTTATATACGCATTTTATGCTAAAAACGGCAAAAAATTATGGCAATTTCAAACGGAAGGGTCGGTGCGTTCTTTTCTGGATTATGATCCCAAAAAACAAATTATATTTGCGGGTTCTTTTGATGATTATTTATACGGGCTAAATATAAATACCGGTGAATTAAAATTTAAGTTTAAAACAAAAGGACCGGTGTTTTCTCCGCCCCTTGTTTATGAAAATAATATTTATTTTGGATCAATGGACAAGCATTTATACTGCGTAAATTTAGATACCGAGTTGGCGAATTGGAACTTTGATGCCGGCGGCAGAATTTTTGCGAAACCTAAAATAGTTAACGACAAAATATATATCGGTTCTACTTCTGGAATATTATACGAAATAGAGCTATTAACAGGTAAAGCTTTGTCATATTTTATTGCAACCGAAAGAATAACAAATGAAATAGTTTTCGACAGGAAAGAAAGAAAATTTTTTCTTTCAACATATGCGAATGAATTATATTGTTTATCAAAAAAACAAAAAAATAATTGACGGTAAATATCGTCAATTATTTTTTTTATATCTTTTTTTATATCTATTGATGTTCTTACCAATCGTTCGATAGA
>CAZVBU010000003.1:0-16050 GCA_964625935.1 uncultured Candidatus Saccharibacteria bacterium | reverse complement strand
AGGGATAGGAGTTGGTCCAATCGTACCGCCGTATTCGTAGGCACCGATGTCCCAGACACCATCGGCGCCACGGGTGCGGCCGTCCATGTCCAAATTATAAGGGCTGACAAGCGAAGTCCCGTTGGTAGTAGAATATGATAGCCGGAAATTACCGGCGGCGGCATTAATGAATTGACCCGATGAGGTAATCGTTTGGTTGTTTGCGCAAACATTGGCCGAGCATCCGGTGGAGACCCCGGATGCCAAACCGTACCAAATATTGTTTTGTGCGATATTTCCGGTATGCGACCCGGGAAACCGTATGCTGCAAGTCCCCGACTGCACGCCTACCAATGTATTGTTATATATCACTACATTATTTGCGGCCACTCCTGCGGCGGTCACATTGCCGTCTCCGCCCACCATAATGCAAGCATCGGAATGATGCGTTCCTTTCGTCGTCCAAATCACATTGCCATAGATCTTGCTGCCATCAAAATCTCCCGGATTATCGCCACCCCACATTGCAATTTGCCCCGTACACCCCCCTGCGGTCGGATCTCCGGGAGTACCCTGGCAGCCGTCTTTCATGATATTAAAACGAATTATAATATTTGAAGCTTGATTTTGTCCGCGAATAGTTTCTTTGCTCCAATTAGGCCCGAGCCATGAATACTCGATAGTAACATTATCTGCACCGGCTAATTGAAACGGCAAATAAACATTATGGACATGACAACGTGAAATTGTCCAATTTCTAAGGGTTGAACTAAAACCGGCAAGATAAAAACCATCATGAGGAAGCGAAGTGACAAAAGAATCACCGACAGGACCGCCCACGTCCAAATATCGAAAAATCACATTATTTGAGCCACGTTCGCCCTCATAGTTTCGGGCATAGACATTTGAAACGCGAAAACCATACGAAACACTATCTTGCCAATTGCCTTCGTTGCGTATCTGACCATCAATGACATAATAATCAGTATTCATCACAAAACCAGAAAAAATTGCCTGACCGTCCCCGTAAGCGCTGTTCCAGCCGCTATCGGTGCCGTGGTCGGCCTGGGTCGCCTTCTTGATGGTGATATAAGTCGACCCGGAATTGGCGTCGTCAAAAGTATAACTGCCATAACTTCCGTCAGCGATGTAATAAGTATCGCCCCTGGTAAGACTGGACGGCAGATTACCATAAGCGCTAGACCAATCGGAGCCGCTGCCGGAAGCGCCTTCCCTGACATAATGATTGGCCGCGCTAACAAACGACGATGAAAACACAAACAACGATACCGCCAAAACGAATACAAAAAAATATTTTCTCATGTTTTTTATTAAAATTTTTTAATAACACTTTTATTTTACCACACAAACAAAAAAAAGAACCGCCCCGACGCACACGCGTTTGGGGGCGGTTCTCCCTGATATTAAAAATTAAAGTTTCAGGTCGTCAACAACGTCGTCCATTGACTGTGACGGCTGTCTGGAAGGTCCTCTTCCGCCAGCCGGCTCCTCAATCTTCAAATTTACGCGAGCGTGGTTTTTGATACCGACGACTCTCAAAAGATTGCGGATGGCCTTTGCTGTGTTGCCGTTTCTGCCGATGACTTTGCCCATATCCTGGGGGTCGATTTTCAAAATGAGAAGAACTCCCATTTCGTCGACTTTCCTGTCAACTTTGACGGCATCCGGGTTGTCAACCAAATTTTTGACAACATATTCCAGGAATTCCTGGTCTCTTTCCATCTTTGCCATACTGCTTTTTTCTTTAAATACTTCTCTTTATAATAATGCCCGCAAAACTAACGAGCCCTCGACCTGATAATACTCCTTGTATTATAACAAAAAATAAACTGTCTGTCAACAAGAATTTAGGCTTTATTTCCGGCCGTCGGCGTCGCTTCCGCCGGTTTTTCCTCAACACCCTTTTTCTTCGCGGCTACATGCTTTTTCTTGCCTTCCAATACTTTTGCCTCAACAAGCATATTGTGCACAGTGGCCGATGTCTTAGCGCCGTTTTTTATCCAATGTTTCGCTCTTTCAGCGTTAATCTGGCTTTTTTTCTGCGATTTATCCCAAAAACCAAGCGCTTCTATGTAAGACAAGCTCTTGGGGGGCTTCCTGGAATCAACAACAACCACCCGAAAAGCGGGGTTATGTTTTCTTCCTACTCTTAATAATCTAATAGTCAGCATTGTGGTTTATTATAGCAATAAAATTAAATGAGTCAACAATACAACAATGAATCACGAAGAATGAATTATGAATCATGGAGTAACGAGTTAAATATAAGATAAAAATCCCAAGTTCCAATATCCAGATCCCAAACAAATCCGAAATATCAAAAAAACTTAAAAATCAAACTTTTTGGAATTTGAAATTTATGATTTAAGTATTGTTTAGTATTTCGTAATTAAAATTTCGAATTTTTAAAAACCTTAAATCATAAATCTTCATTCTGTTCACCCCGAACGAAGTCGAGGGACTATTTTCCGTTTTATTATTCGGCCAACAAAAAACAAGTGCTTCTACTTTATCAAATTCGCGATAATTTTAATCATTGTGTCTTTTTCTTTTGGATCGGAAACGGCGACTAACAAGGCCAAAGCCACAAGAGCATTGTCGTTTATTTTCCGTTCACCGGAATCTTTATGCAAATAATTATTTTTGTCCAAAAAATAAACAAATAAAAATGAGGCAACTCGTTTGTTGCCATCCACAAACGGATGGTCTTTTATCGTAAAATACAGAAGGTGAGCGGCTTTTTCTTCCAGACTTTCATAGAGATCTTTGCCGCCGAAGGTCTGATAAATCCCGCTGATTACGGCCTCAAACTTACCCGGATATTCCCGGCCAAACAAGTCCCCTGCTTCTTTAGATTCCGTTAATTTTTCTTTTAATTCTTTTATGATTTTTCTGGCGTTTTCATATTCAAAAATAAACACGGCTTTTTTGCCTGCCCGTATCTTCAGCTTGTTTTTGTCATATTGTTCAAGCAGTGTCAGAGAACGCGAATATCCGGAAAGCAACTGCAAAACGTCCTGCTCCCTGCCGCTCAAAAGTTCGTGTTTTGATTTTTCCCGCAAAAAATCAATCGTGCCTTGAAGCTCTTTTAATATATCCGCTTGTTTAATCAACCTGTTTTCATTTATTGCGAAACCTTTGATGAGATAATTTTTAAGCGTCTTCGTGGCCCAAATTCTGAATTGTGTAGCTTGTTTCGAACTCACTCTATATCCAACGGAAAGAATCATATCCAAATTATAAAAATCCATATCACGCTCGACTTTTCTCGATCCTTCCGCTTGAACTATTCGGAATTTCCGAATAGTTGATTTTTCGTCTAACTCCTTCTCTCTAAAAATATTCTTTATATGTTCGTTGACGGCCGGTACACCTTTTTGATACAAATCCGCTATCTGTTTCTGGCTTAACCAAACAGTTTCCCGCTTTAAGCGCACCTTAATTTCAGGGCCTTTTTTGCCCCTATAAATTATAATTGCCCTTTTGTTTTTGTTATCTTTTTCCATGCCTATTTTGCTGGTATATAATAACTCAAAAATCAGAAACGCCAATGCCCATAATTCCTAATTCATACCTCTTGATTCTCGGCAATTATCGCCTTTCCCGCGATACCCTGGTGTTCGGTAAGATTAACCGATTTAAGTCGCGATATGCTGTCGTTTCCCATTGTCACGCCGAATAACGCGCCCGCGCATCTCATCGTTTCGCGGTTGTGGGTTACCAAAATAAGCTGGGTCTTACCGCTCAAACTCTGGAGCATCTGTCCGTATTTGCGCGAGTTGCTTTCATCAAGCGCCGCGTCGGTTTCGTCCAAAATTAAAAACGGCGGCGGATTGACCTGAGACATCGCGAAAAGAAGCGCTATTGAGGTAAGCGCGCGCTCTCCGCCGGAAAGCATGCTCAAAGAATGTATGCGCTTTCTCGGCAAATCAACTTTTATATCAACGCCCTCTCTTTCCTCCTCTTCTTCCGCCGTTTCTTCTCCGCTTCCGGCCTCAGTTTCCAAAAGTTCTCCCGCGGATTCCGCGTCTTCGCTTTTCTTTTTTTTCGGCGCGGAAATTATCTTAAGTTCCGCTTTACCCCCTCCGAACATAACGCCGAAAAAATTATTAAACTCTTTATTTATCTTTTCAACGCCTTCTTTAAAATCCGAAGTCAGCCGTTCTTCAAGCTGTTTTACGAGATCTCTCAAAGATTCGGCGGTCTTCCCCAAATCGCCAAGCTCCTTTTCGAGAAACTCGTCGCGCGATTTTATCTCATTGAATTCCTTTACCATTTCTTCGCTTACCCCTCCGCTTTCCTCTATCTTTATCTTGAGTCTCTCTATGTCGCGTCTTTGCCCGTCCAAAGAAGAGAAATCCAAATCCTCATCGCTTAAAACGTCAAAGTTTTGCGACAAAAAAGAATCGTCCTTTATTATGGCCAAAGCCTCCGCCCTTTCACGCTCAAAATCGTCTTTCTGCATTTTCAATCTCTCTTCTTCAATGGCAAAGGAGCGCATCCTTCCATTTATTTCGCTAAGTTCAAGCTCCCTGCCGTAAAGCTCGCGCTCAACGGATATCATTTCCTCGTTCTGTTTCAAAAGGCGGGATTCCTCCCCGCGCGCTTTTTCAAGAGACGCGGAAATTTCGTCGCGGCGTTTTTTTATTTCTTCCATCTCTTTTTCCCTTTCCTTCGCCCGCTCTTCTTCCGCCACCGCGTTCACTTCCCCGTCTTCCCTAAAATATTTTTCCGCTTCATCTTTCAAGCGCGTCAACTTTCCACGCACCGCTTCAAGCGAATCCAAAGAAAGCATCTCGTTTATGGAATCCACCACCAGGGTGGAAAATTTTTTCACAAAGCCGACTTCAAAAAAACGCCTCTCCGCTTTTTTCGGCTCACTCCTGAAAACCGGAGCGGAAAGCATGCCCTCTATCCGGCCTATTTCCCTTTCGAGTTGATTTACTTCGGCGCGCGCCTTGAAAAGCAGGTCTTTCTCGCCGGAAAATCCGGAAATCTTTTCTTTAAGTTCGGCTATTTTTTTATTGACTTCGCCCAAATCCGTCTCGGGACGGCTTTTCGCTATCGCCAATTTTTCTTCGTCTTTTTTAATTTTCAGAATAAGTTTCCTAAAATAAACCGCGTAGAGATTTTTCAATTTCTCGCGGAATATCTCCATTTCTTCAAGGCGTCCGACCTGCTTTTTCAAAAACCTCAAATGGGGCTGTATCTCGCGCCTTAATGATTCCACCTGATTTATGTTTTCTTCGGTGCGTTCAAGTTTCCTTATACCTTCCTCTTTTTTAATCTGATAAATCCTGAGCCCCAAAGCGTCTTCTATAATGGCGCGCTTTTCTTCCTGATTCGCCAATAAAAACCTGTCCGCCTCGCCCTGACTGATTATATGGTGGCGCGAAGTGCCAAGTCCCATACCGCTCAAAAATTCCACGACATCTTTTAGGCGGCTCCTTTCGTCGTTTATGAAATACTCGTTGACGCCGTCCCTGAAAACGGTGCGCGAAATTGAGACCTCTTCCTTGTCGTCTTTATGAAAAACCAAAGTAACCGACGCTTTTCCCATTTTGGGCGCCGTTTTTGAGCCGTTGAATATAAGGTCCTCGCCTTTTTTCCCCCGGAGGGTCTTTATCGACTGCTCGCCCAAAACCCAAGCGATTGATTCGGCGACATTCGATTTTCCGGAGCCGTTGGGGCCGACAACGGCGGTGATATTAGAAAAAAACTCCAAAGTGGTGGGTTTCGCGAAAGACTTAAATCCGTTAATTTTTAAGTTTTTGAGACGCATAAAATAAAATCAAAAATCCCTGAATGGGGCGTGCCCCAAAGGGGCAATAGCCAAAACACCAATTTAAAATTCAAAATCAAACAAAAAAACGAACGAAAAACCGAACCGCTCATTGTAAATATTATAAGATTTATTGAAATTTTTTGCCACTATTTAAATATAATACGAATCTGCAGATTATTATATAAATACTGTGAATCACTAATTTCAAAATGCCGGTATTTTGAGAATAGTTTGAGATAACAAAAAATGTTGACTTTTACGGAGTTGTGGGTTAATTTTTTAACAGATTAAGCATGGGGACGGTTCGTCGGGAACTGTCGCGATTCAAACAGAAAAAACGCGTAAAAAAAGGAGAGCAAAATGGCATCACGGGAACTGGCGGAAAAATTTGCCAAAAGACAGCTGGCATACACTGCCATGATTTTACAACAAGAAATAGACAAGAAAAAAAAAGCAAAATATGAACTCAGAAACGGCTAAAATAGTCGACGAGATAGAAAAACAAAACAAAGAGAAGGTGCATGCCAGGCCGGCTGAAACACTGGTAAAAATGATAATGAAAAGATTTTCCGACGAACAAATTGAGAAACAATTTGCCGAAACTCCCGAAGACGCCCTCCGCCTCTTTGAAAAACTGGGAATCTAAAACCGAAACATAATATCGCTTAAAACAAAAACACCCCAAGGGCAAAAACCCGGGGGTGTTTTTTATTAACAAAAAAACAACCTACGAAGTCCGACTTCGTAGTAAGAAATTAGAAATTTTTTAGGTCAATTAGAGTAATTAGACACAATTAGAATAATTTTAATTGCCACCTGTTTGTTGTAACTTGGTCATCGCAAGACCAAGTTATAATTTGCCAAATAAAAAAGCGGATAAAATATCCGCAATTCTAAATTCTTAAATCTTTATTCTTAAATCTCGCATTTAGGTATTCCACCCTTTTTTATTCAACGCCTCCTCCGCCGCCTTTTGCTGGGCTTCCTGCTTTGAACTTCCTTCTCCCGTCGCAACCATTTCTTCGTCGATATACGCGCCTACAAGAAAATTTTTCATATGGTCGGGACCGGTTTCCGACAATACGCCGTATGTCGGCGTAACCCCCAAGAGTTCCTGCGCTTTTTCCTGAAAAAGGCTTTTCGCGTCGCGCCAAAGTTTTTTATTCATCACGTTTTCAAGACCGGCACAAACAAAATCATTCACGAATTTTTCTGCCGCATCATACCCTTTGTCCAAATAAACAGCCCCTATAATTGCCTCAATCGCGTTCGCCATTATCGCTTGTTTTCCCTTGCCTGAATCCTTGGCCTCGCCCTTGGAAAGCCGAAGATATTTTTCCAGTTCAAGAGCGGACGCGACATCAAAAAGAGCGTTCGCGTTCACGAGCGCGGCGCGAAGCGAAGTAAGCTCTCCTTCCGGTTTTTCCGGATATTTATTGAACAAAAACTTTGTCGTCGCCAACTCCAAAACAGCGTCTCCGAGAAATTCAAGACGCTCGTTATGGCGTGTTTTTTCGTTAGGATTTTCATTCAAAAAAGAGCGGTGCGTCAGCGCCTCTCTTATCAAATCCTTGTTTTGAAATTCAACCCCTATTTTATTTTGTAGTTCAACCGCGTCTTTCATGCGAATTTTTTACTTCGGCAAAAGCGCCTTCGCGGATTTTTCCAAAAGCGGCCTTATGTCATCGTAAATTTTCAAATCATCAAGTTCGCGAAGCTTAAACCATCTCGCGTCGTCTAATCCGCCGGAACCGCTTGTAAGCTTGAGGTCCCCGCCCTTGGCTTCGGCCAAAAAATACGTGACATTTTTAAGAATTGGTCCTTTCTCCGGATGCGAGGCAACGTACTGGTTTTGTCCCAATTCGTTTAATATTTCTATATCAAGATTTATCTCTTCTTTTATTTCTCTTTTTGCTCCCGCCTTTATTTCCTCGTCGCCTTCCAATCTCCCTTTTGACAGAGTCCAATAACCGAAAACGTCATGTACCATCGCGAAAAATAACTGGTCGCCGTCACGCCTGAACACAACCGCGCCCGCGAGTTTCTCAAGAGGTATTTTCGTCAAATCCAATTGTGGTTTTTTACCCTCGTCTTTGCCCGGTTCGCCAAGTTCGCGATAAACGGTTCCCAAGACGCCGTTCACGAATTTGCCGGAGCTCTCTCCGCCAAAAGTTTTTGCCAATTCTATTGATTCGTTTATCGCCACCTTCGGGGGAACCTCGTGCCTGTTACCATACATCAACTCAAAAAGACCGAGCCGTAAAACATTCCTGTCAACCAGAGCGATCTGGAGAATAGGCCATTCGGGCGCGGTCTTTTCTATTATAGCGTCTATTTTTTCCCGGTTTTTAACAACGCCAAAAACAAGATTTTTGACGAATTCCCCGTCTTCCAAACCGGGAGCAAACTCGGCCATATTCCTTAGAAGCGAGTGTTCAATATCAAAATCCGTGCGGGAATTAAAATCCCATTCAAACAATGTCTGCATCGCTATGCTTCTGGATAAATGCCTGTTTGCCATAAACCAATTTTTAATTTTCAACTAATTTCAAAATTGCTCCAACCGCTACTTCTTTGACAAATCCGCGGCATCAAGCGGCTTGTTTTTCGCTGTTTCCGCTTCTTTTTCCGCGAGTTCTTTTTCCTTGGATTTCCTTTCTTTTTTCGTGAGTTTTTTTAAAACATCAACGGCCTGTCTATCGCTATAAGTCCCGCAATTCTGGCAAACGCGATGAGGAAGCTTGTCTTCTCCGCATTTCGGGCACGGCGTAAAAAACGCCTTTTTTAAAGCGTCATGAGAACGTCTGTTTCGCGTATGCGAACCCGTGTGTCTCATTCTTACAGTCATACAATATAAAATAATATATTTATAAAATTATTGCAAGAAGAACGGAAAATAAGAAATTTCGGCGATTTTAAAGATTACTTTTGGGAATTTATGATTTTTAACCCAACCATATCCGCCTGCCGGTCTAGTGGCTTTTTAATTTCGCGGCAATTCCCAATTTCACGATTTTTAAAAAATAAAATTTTACCCCAAAAAATAAAAACCCCGTTCAGGCGTGAACCGAAACCGGGGTTTTAAAAAACAAAAACTATTTTTTGGGAACAAAAACAATCCAGAATCGCGACGTCCATGGGTTGCCGCGGTAAAGAACACTCAGACGCTTCCCTTCTTTGTTTTCGGAATGATGCAAAACAAGCAAAGTGTTCTGATGATGCCTGATATCGTCGTGGACAGTACAAAAATCGGCGTCCGCGAAAGGAAAATCAACAACCGCTGGCGGCTTGCCCTGAAGCGCTCCAAAAAACTGCCATGGGTCGGCCGCCTTTAGTCCCATTCTATCCGCGAAGAAAAGCATTTTCTCTGTTGTAATCCAGGGAGTAAAACACATCCAAACCGCCCTGAAATCTTTTGTGCCGGAGTCGCACGGATAAACCCAATGCATTTTGAAAAGACGTTCATCAACTTCCTTGTAATTTCCAGCTTCCATGAGTTCGCAAAACGGCTTTGAATAATCGGCTTTCGCCGACCTTGTCATAACGGAATACGTGGGCGGACTTTTCAGATAATTTTCTTTTTCGATGGCAGTCAGGGCACGCAATTTTTCATAAAAAAGACCGGACAATTTGTCCTCTTCTTTTTCCGGCAAAAGCGCGCCGCTGTTTCCGCAAATTTCGGCGACCGTCTTGGCAACCGCCGCCGAAGCTATGGCGATTACAGGATCTTTGTGAACTGCGCCTTCCGCGATACCGCTTTTATCTCCGCTTTTTTCCGCCGAAACAGCTGATTTCTCCAAAACCGCCGGCGCCGAAACGCTTTCCGTCATGTTTGCCGACTTATTTCTAACACTGCCAAGCCATTCTCCGGATCTCAAAACCAAAACCGAATCAAGTTTGTCCAAAGCTACGGTCTTTTCGCTCCTCTTCATCGAAACCGGAACATAACCGATGTGTTCGCCGTCTTCGCTAACAACCTCGACGAGTTTCGTGTAATAAGGCGCGTCAAAACAATCGCCGCTTTTGATTATCTGGTAATCCTCGTAAGCCGCCACGACCCTTCGGTAATACTCGGAGTCAATATTGCCGAACACTCCGCTTATGCCATGGCGCCAATGTCTCGCGAATTCCCTTATATAACCCAAAACTTCGGCATCACGCGCGCAAAGCCAATATCTTATTTCATCCTTTTCCCGCCATTTGCCCTTTTCAACCATTATCTTCGGGACGCGCTGTAAAAATCTAGTTACCGAATAATTGAGCTCGCCCAAATAAGCTCCGTCATAAGCGTGAATTTCGTTTCCCAAAAACCAGATATGCCAGGAAAGATTATATTCTGGCGAATCTTCATGAGGAATCTTCTCGCCATTCGCGAATCGCCTTAAAAAAGCGCACACTCCCAAACGAAGTTTTGTGAACACCTCAACAACGGACTTGTTGTCCGCTATCATCTCCGCGGCTTTTTGGGCCAAGTCCTCTATCGGTCGTTCAAGCTGGTCTCTGTCGCAACCTTTGGGTTCGCTTTTCTCGCTCGGAACATACGGCATAACAGTTCTCCTTTTCTTAAAAATCAGACAAAAATTATTCTTTCGTCCGGTTTTTGTCCGGGACAAAAAGACAAAAGATAAGACAAAACCGACCGCGCCATTGATTCGCTACCGTTGGTGATAATTTCAACAAAACCTCTTCCCGCGAAACAGAAAACAGAAACCGAAAACACCGCTATGCCCAAGTCGTCTTTTTTCGAGGCAGACGAAAAACTCACCCCGCCGTTTTTAACAATGCGGCAAACATCAAACAAATAATCGTAAAATTCTTTTTCCGGGATATTTGTATCTATTTCAAAACTGTTCGCGTGCCTGTCGTATCTTATGAAAGTATTCCGATTCCGAGATGATTTCATGACTCCCTCCTTGTTTTAAAGTTGCCTTTTTCTGTCTATCCGCATTAAAGCAGGCAGGCGCGAAAAATCAATAGAATAAAAATCCCGGCTCATTTTATAAGAGCCGGGATTTCTCCGATTTTCAGTACAGCATTTAATTTATTTTTGTAACCGCGAAACGGTAATGCGACGATAATTTAAAAATATTTTCTTCTGAAAGCGGCTTAAAACACTCCGAATAATTAAATTTTACTGATTCTCTTTTGCGAAAATCATAAAAATAATTAAAGTCCGAAAGAGAATAAATCCGCAACTGGCGTCCATCATTTAAAAAACTTAGAACCACTGCCCCGGAATCGCCGATTGTCATAATCGGATAATCAAATTGACATGACACCGTTCCGGAGGCGAAAGCCAACATTTCAAAATCAGACAAAAAACGATAATTAATATTTTTAACGGTATTTCTTAATTCTTCCGGCGTATTATCAGAAGCAAAACTTTTAAGCTCAACGCGCAAACGGTAATTCAACGAAAACCGCGATAAATTACTAAATTCATAAATTTGGTCCGAAACTTTATCATATTTACCGCGTTTTATATACTCGCGCGCGCTAATTGAATTTCCAACCTCAATTTCAAAACCATCTTCGCTAATCCGCTTATGCCCGAAGTCTATATAAGCAAAATCAAATACTTTGAAAAACCGCTCAAATTTTTTGGGCAAATCCGGATCTCTGATCCATGTCTGGTAATCTTCCGCGGTTAGACTTCTCGGAAGACTCCTCAAAACCTTTGCCTGAAATTCTACAAACTGCCCGGACGCGGTTTCGCCAGGCTCCATGTGCGGCATTCTTTTCACTGCCATACTGCCGCCCGCGTCTTTTGGCCCACTCCTGATTGAACGAGGATTCTTGGAATTACCCATCTTTTCCCCTTTTTCGGTTGCCGCGGAACACCTTTTTTGTCAGCGATAATCGCCGGTTTTAAGTTCGTCCGCGAGTTAAATTTTCAAATTCAAAGTTATTATATAATAAAATTCAAAAAATGCAATAGTAAAAATGGGCAAGCTAGGACCCTATTAGCTATAAACCGGTGGCTGTTAACTTATATATTGAGCCACCTCTCGGATTCGAACCGAGAACCTTCACTTTACAAAAGTGTTGCTCTGCCGTTGAGCTAAGGTGGCAAATAATCTTATTTTAATTATAAACCAGAAAAAAACAATAAGAAATAAAAAAAATCATGACCCATAATTCATGATTCGCGGTTCATAATATTTTTAACGTTTAAACCCGGCTGTGTTCCGGCTATTATTCCCCGCCGGCTGTTTCTTTTTCATGGCTGTCGCCGTTCCCGTTCCCTTTCGCTTCGTTAAGCTCGTGCCAGTAGCCATTCACTCCGTTCTGCTCCACTTCTCTCCTGCCGTTAACGTATTCCGTGAATTTTGAAAAATAAGAACGGGGAGTTTTCGCCACGCAAAAAAAGGCGCTGCCTGTTACCTTCACGCATTTGGCGCCCGCCGGCACGGTCTTTAAGGCTATTTTTGAAAGCATTCTTCCGAACCACTCAAACTCGGAGAAAAATTTCTTCCTCGGAACACAGCTCAACTCCGAACAGATTTCAATCTTTGACTTGCCTCTTGCGCGGAAAAAAGCGACCGACGAAACCGCGGCAATCAAAAAAATCCAAAAAAAAGAAGTAAGAGTCAGTATTTTTATGATATCCATATTTATAGACTACTGAAGAGACATGCGGGCAAATCCGCCGACTTCTATTTTTTCCCCGAACTTCTGTATCTTCTCGTTTATTATCGACTCCACGGTCTTGTCCGGGGCCTTCACATATTGCTGTTTTAAAAGGCAGTTATCCTGATAAAATTTTTCAAGCTTGCCCTTGGCAATTTGTTCGGCAATATTCGCGGGCTTACCCATTTTTTCGACTTCGGCTTTATATATTTCCATTTCTTTTTTTACGATTTCCTCCGGCACGTCTTCCGGCTTAACGCCTAAGGGCGACATGGCCGCGACATGCATGGCGATGCTGTGCGCCAATTCCTTGAATTCGGGATTCTTGGCCACAAAATCCGTTTCGCATCTGAGCTCCACCAGAACTCCCAGATTCAATCCGTGGACATAAGCTTCGACAATGCCCGCTTTCGTGTTTCTCACGGATTTTTTATCGGCGGTCTTAATACCCTGTTTTCTCAGCCACTCGACGGCCTTTTCCTCGCTTCCGCCGTTTTCTTCGAGAGCTTTCTTGCAAAGCATCATGGGAACCCCCGTTTTATCCCGCAAATTTTTCAATTGTTCCGTGGAAATATTCATATTTTAAAAATTACTCTTATTGTTTTTAACGACAAACCGGACGGCGCGCCGCCGATTTTTTGTTTTGTGCGATGTGATTTAACGCTTAATAAAATTTTAACGATAAAAAATTCCGAAAATCCGTTATTTCGCGTATTTCGTGGCTGCGGCCGAAACAGCGCCGTTACCCTTCTGAGTCTCTTTGGCAGACGCGGACTCGATCTTTCCTTTTTCCTTCAAGCCGTCCGAAACCGCGGCGCCGAGCTTCGCAAACAAATATTCGATGCTCGAAACAGTCGCATCGTTTGCCGGCACGGGATATTCCACAACTTCCGGGTCGCAATCCGTATTTAAAACCGCGACAACGGGTATTTTCATTTTTTTGGCTTCCATTACCGCCGTTTCCTCCTCTTTCGGGTCGACAATGACAAGCGCGCCCGGCATCTCTTTCATTATTCTGAGTCCTCCGAATCTTTTTTCGTTTTTCTCGAACTCTTTACTCAAAAGAGACAATTCTTTTTTCGTATAATAACTGAGCTCGCCGGCCTGTTTTTTGGCAAGCATCGTTTCGTAACATTCTATGTTTTTTCTCACAACGCCGAAATTGGTTAAAGTTCCTCCCAGCCATCTCTCGACAACAAAAGGCATCGAAAACTCATCAGCGCATTTTTTTACAGTCTCGCGCGCCTCAGGCTTGGAACCGACAAAAAGAACGGATTTGCCGGAAGCCACAACCGATTTCAAAAATTCCTGCGCTTTTTCGATTGCAGCCGCCGTGGCGTTCAGATTAAAAATTTCGCGATTGTTGAAAACGCCGAAAACGAACGAAGACATTTTCGGGTTTCTGGAAGAGCGAGAATAGCCCAAATGAACTCCCGCCTTCGACATTTCTTCAAGAAGTTCTTTTGGATATTCTTGATTTTCCTCCTCCGATATGGTATCAGATATATTATTGGCTAATGACATACGAAATCTAGTTTATAGCAATAATTAAAATTAGGCAAGTGTTTAACAAAAAAGTTCAAAAAATTATATGAAAAAAGACATACACCCGGAATACCACTCCGACGCGGCGATAAAATGCGCCTGTGGCAACGTTTTTAAGCTCGGTTCCGCGAGAAAAGGCATCGAAGTTGAAATATGCGCCGCCTGCCACCCGTTTTTCACGGGAAAAGAAAAAATAATAGACACGGCGGGACGCGTTGATAAATTCAAGCAAAAAATGGCAAAAGCCACGATTCTGAAGTCGGAAAAGAAAGCAAAAGAAGGCAAGCCGAAAAAAGAAAGAAAAGGCAAAAAATCCTAGCTTAGACCCCGGCGGCTTTGGAGTTTCCACGGCCGCTTTTTAATTTATGTCTTAAATATACTAAATTGCGAATATGGACCAACAAAACATACGAGGCATTATTATGGAAATACGCGCGGGAGCCGGCGGAAACGAAGCGTCGCTTTTTGCCGCCGACCTTTACAACATGTACGTAAAATTCGCCCAGAAGCAGAATTGGAGAGTGCAGATAATAGACGATTCTCAAAGCGAGCTCGGCGGATTCAAAGAAGTTGTTTTTGAAATAAAGAATCCCGAAGCTTACAAAAAACTGAAATACGAAACCGGGGTCCACCGCGTCCAACGCGTTCCGGCGACGGAAAAATCCGGCCGCATCCACACATCAACGGCGTCAGTAGCGATACTCCCCGACATGCCGGAAGCCAACGTCAATATCAGGCCGGACGACCTTGAGGTGAGCTTCGCGCGCTCGGGTGGCAAAGGAGGGCAAAATGTAAACAAGGTGGAAACCGCGGTCAGACTTCTCCACAAACCAACAGGCATAGTGATAAAATCGACCGCCGAAAGAAGCCAAATGAGAAACCGCGAAGAAGCCTTAAGAATACTTCAGGCAAAACTCTGGCAAATGGAACAGGAAAAAAGATTCGGCTCGATTGACGAGTCGCGCCGCGAACAAATCGGCACCCAAGACCGCTCGGAAAAAATCCGGACATATAATTACCTTCAGGACAGGATAACGGACCACAGGTTTGGGAAATCCTGGCACAATCTCGAAAACATTCTCGCGGGAAACATGGAACCCGTAATGAAATTCGTAGAAAAATACGAGGAAGAACAAAAAAAGAATAACAACAAGTAACGAAGAGGACCGTCCTCTTCGCGGTAAAAACACAAAACACCCTGCGATCCGCTCTTTTTTGAGCTTCGCGCAAGGCGTTTTGGAGGGTGCTAAATCAGAAGCTGGTAACGAAGCGGAAAAACGTTCGGGCCAAAATCCTGGAATAAATCCCCCAAGACGGGAATAATCCTGTTGGCCACGAACTTGTTCTGCCGGATGTAGACTTCTACTTCGCCCATTCCGTGGGGCAGAATCACGATAAGATATCTGCCGACCGGACCGCGCGCAATTGCGGTATCAAAACCCGTGGCGTCGCCGACAATATCCGCCAGAACATGAAGGTCGTCTTTCTCCAGCTCCGCGTCGTTGTAGACGCAGGAACCGTTGTAAAACTCCACCTGCCTGGGTCCGATGCGAAAAACATAAGGAAAAGACACGAGCCCCTACTTCAGGGGTTTTTCCGCCTTATCAATGGCGAGATCCCACAGGGCCGGGCTGGTGGCATAAAACTTCCTGCCAGCCATCCGGACAATCATCGTCTCTGTCGTCCGAATATTACAGACCCACAAATCCGGGAAAACTCCGTCGCGAACCACCGCCCTGTGCCCAAGTGATTCAATCTACTTCGCCAGCGCTTCCAAATACCAAATTACGGGCTTCATTTTTTCCGGCATAATCCTTCTCCTTTCGCGTATTCTTGTTTCTGATTTATATTTTATTTTTCAGTATTTACTATTTTGTATTATACCATATTTTAACAAATAAATCAATAGTTTAACGCGCCCAAAAATACTCAAATTTACAGCCGTTTTTAACAAAATTAACAAAAATCTTACACGCAAAAACCGAGCTTGATTTTTAAAAATCAAGCTCGGTTAATTTATAAATATTCTATTTTTTATCCCGAGCGAAGCCGAGGCGACTTATCCCGAGCGAAGCCGAGAAAATATTTTC
>CAZVBU010000002.1:15280-20037 GCA_964625935.1 uncultured Candidatus Saccharibacteria bacterium | reverse complement strand
GCCGACCGCGGAATATATCGGCAGAGTTTTGAATCGCATTACTCTCGTTGGCGCGATTTTTTTGGGGCTTATCGCGGTTTTGCCCATGGCGATGCGGGCCGTAACCGGTCTTGTCAGTCTTACAATAGGAGGCACCGCGCTTCTTATTGTTGTTTCTGTTGTTCTTGAAACGGTAAAACAGATACAAGCACAGGTGGTAATGAGGGAATACGAATAGTTTTTATTTATTTATTTTTTTTGGCATGAAATGAGGCCGGTTTTAGAACCGGTTTTTTGATTTTTGATTTTTTTAACCCATACTTCATGATTCTTGATTCTGTTTTGCTGTCTGGAAATTTCCGGATAAATATAATAAAATTATCGTGATGGGAAGAAAAAAAAATAAAGAAATAAAAGCGCTTTGCGTTTTGGGGCCACCTAACTCCGGCAAAGGCACACAGTCAAAAAAATTGGCCGAAAAACTCGGTTTTTTTCATTTTATAACCAGTAAAATCGGGAAGGAATGGATAGAGACGCACGATGACGCGAAAACAAAAGAACAAAAAGAGCGCTACGGTAAAGGATTGCTTTTTGATCCAGCGTGGCTGTTTAATGTTGTCATCACAAAAACAAAAGAGATCGCGGGGGGCATTTCCGGAATAATTTATGACGGCTCGCCCCGCACTCTTTTTGAGGCGGAAAAAATATCGGAATTTTGGGTTGACAACTACGGTCTTGAAAATTTTTGGGTGGTTTATCTCGATGTTTCTGTAGATGAACTCAGACGGCGTTTTGAAAAGCGTTTGGTTTGCGACAAAGATCCTTCGCACGTTTTTATACGCGGAGAAAATTTGCGTTTGAACGGCGCGTGCCCGGAATCGGGTTGCGGGGGAATTCTTTTGAGACGCGACCTCGACGTCAAGGAAGTCGTTGATACGAGGTTTCGGGTATTTAAGGAACAGACTTTGCCCGGCGCCGAATATCTCAAAAAGCATTATCCGGAAAACGTTATCGTGATAAACGGAGAAAGGCCGATTGACGATGTCTATGAAGAAATTCTTTTCGCTTTGCGCGAGCGGGGATTCGATATATAAAAAATAAAATGGTTGCCATAAAAACACCGGAAGAAATAAAAATTCTCGCCGAGGGCGGCAAAAAATTGGCGTTTGTGCTGTCTGAAATCGCTTCAAGAACCAAAGATGGCGTAAGCGCGGCCGAGCTCGATTTATACGCGCGCGAATTGATAAAGAAAGCGGGGGGCAAGCCGTCGTTTTTGGGTTATAAGCCCCGTGGCGTAAAGGACGCGTATCCTGCCGCCTTGTGTGTTTCGATAAATGATGAAATAGTTCACGCAATTCCTTATGAATACAAAATAATTTGTAACGGCGATATAGTCGGCTTGGATTTGGGTATGGAATATAAAAATCTTTTTACCGATACGGCCGTTACGGTCGGCGTGGGGAAAATCGGTTCGGACGCGCGTTATCTCCTTGATGTAACAAGGAAATGCCTTAATGTCGGAATTGAAGCAATAAGGCCGGGCGCCACGTTGGGAGATTACGGTTGTGTCGTGGAAACGCTTGCCGAGAAGGCCGGGTTCGGCGTGATAAAAAATCTTGTCGGGCACGGTGTGGGATATGCGGTCCATGAAGACCCTGATATCCCTAACTGGGGCGACAGAAGAACGGGTATGGAATTTAAGGAAGGAATGGTTTTAGCCCTTGAACCGATGCTTTGTTTTGGCGAGCCGGATATTATTTTGGACGAAGACGGGTGGGGCTGGAAAACTAAAAGCGGGTCTCTTTCGGCCCAGTTTGAACACACTATTGTCGTTGAAAAAGGAGGGTGTAGAATATTGACAAAATAAATTTTACAATTATAATAATATATAAAATAAGCCGTTTAACATATATTTTTACTTGAAAGGAGGTTTTTATGCCCGATTTTTTGGATACTGCGACTGGGTTGAAGGAAATTGAAGTCCGGGATGGAGTTATGAGAGGGTATTGCGCGTATCGCGAAAGTTTGCTTGAAATTTGCGCAAACTGTCCGGGTTTTAATTCCGAATGTGGCCGAGTGTGCGTGATTTCTTCGCAGATGATTTTGCCTGCCGGTTACTCGGTTAGGCGTCACAGCGCCGGCGTTGTTCACGGCGATTAAAAGAAATCTCCGAATCCTCCTCAAAACGCCCCGACATGTTGTTTCGGGGCGTTTTATTTTTAACTTGGAAACAACTTGGAAATTGGAAACCCCGTTTCCAAGTTGAGTTTATGAATGCGAAGTCCAGTTTATGAATGCGAAGTCCGTCTTCGCATTTAGATAATTTTTTAATTTTCCCTGTCCAGATATGTTTGGAGTATTATCGCCGCCGCCGAAGCGTCCATCATCGGCGGTTTTTTTAGTTTTCTCGGCGAAGCGGTTTTTCCCCTGGGGAGCCCCGCTTTTGCGGGCGAGAACGCCTGTTTTGTGGTCAAGACCTCTGTTTCAAAAACAACTTCAAGTCCGGTTTTTTCTCCGAGTATTTTACCGAAGTTTTTTATTTGTTCAGAAACCGAGTTTTTGTTTTTTGATATTTCCGCCGAGAACCCGATGATTATTTTTTTTATATTTTTTTCAAGACAGAGACCGGCTATTTTTCCGGTTATTTTTTTGTTATTTGACAGAACACCGTAGGGCACGGCGATTTTCCCGGTTTCATCCGATATAGCGAGGCCGGTTTTTGCCGTTCCGTAATCTATTCCGAGATAGCGCATAATGACAATATAACAAGCTGATTCTCAATATTCAATATTCAAAATCCTAATTACAAATTACCAATCAAATCCAAAATATTAAAATAACCAATAATCAAGATACAACCTGCCTGCCGGCAGGCAGATGTCCAAGTAATTAAAAAACAAACCAAGTTTAAAAAAGATTTAGGATTTAAGAATTTTATTAATTAAATTTCAAATGTCAAATTTCCGATGTCAAATCAAGCCTAAAATTCAAATGAAAAATTACTCCGATTTCCGGGAAAAATAATTTGGCATTTAATAATTTGAATTTGATTGGAAATTTGTCATTAGGATTTCGGCATTATTGTTAAAAATTATTTAGAATTTCATATTTGTTTTTTTGGGATTTGTTTAGAATTTAGTGTTTATATTTTAGTATTTTGAAATTTCATCCCCAGCGCCGGCTATTTGCGCTAAATATTTAAATTTTCTTGTGCTATAATTGTTTTATATATTAATTTAATTTAAAAATATGAATGGGATAAATAATAATTCAAATAAAAATGACAACGGAGGAAACAACGGAAATAGTCAAAAAGAAATGAATCTGTCGGTCGTTATCCCTTGCTACAACGAAGAGCAGAGAATAGAAAGCACTGTTTTGGAGGTGTCCCGTTATCTTTCTAAACAAGGATATTCTTTCGAGATTATCGCCGTAAACGACGGCTCAAAGGATAAAACCGCCGAAAAATTGAAAAATCTTTCTCAGACGGTTCCGCAATTCAGGTTTATAGACAACGAAATCAATAAGGGCAAAGGCGGAGTCGTAAGGCAGGGCATGCTCGCCGCGCAGGGGAAGTATCGGCTTTTTATGGACGCCGACAATGCTATCACGATAGACCATATTGAAAAATTTTGGCCGGCCGTAAAAGACGAAGGATATGAAGTCGTTATCGGCTCCATAGAAATAGAGGGTTCGGTTAAAAAAGAAAGCTACGTCGGTTTCAGCAGTATTTACCGGAACGTCTTGGGGAAGCTTTCCAAATATCTTGTGCGCGCGCTTGCCGTGTGGGAAATTCACGATACGCAAAGAGCGTTCAAGCTTTTCACCGCTACGGCCGCGGAAAAAATATTTTCCCGCCAGACGATTATGCGCTGGGGGTTCGATATAGAAGTTTTGGTTATCGCGAAAACACTCGGCTACAAGATAAAAGAACTTCCTGTAAAGTGGGATAACCCGCCCGGCCGCGTGACTTTTTCGGCTTATCTCAAGACTCTCATTGAGCTTTTCCAGATAAAATATAAAGCGCTAACGGGAAAGTATAAGTAAAAATTCAAAAATATTTTTTTAAATTCGTTGTATTCGTTTTTTGATTCGTTGTATTCGGATTATTAATCAGGAAATAATTGATAAACATGGATACTCCAAAACAACCGCTTCCTGAGTTCAGGAAAGATCTCGTAAGCGGAGATTGGATTTTGGTTGCCGCGGGAAGAAGCAAGAGGCCGGATTATTTCAACCGGCCGGTCGCTGACCCGGAAACCAAAAAAAAACTGGAAGAGGAGCAGGTAAAAAAATGTCCCTTTGAAGATCCTCAAAAAAGCGGTAACGCCATGCCTCTTTTGTGGTATCCTCATCCGAAATCTCCGCCATCGACGCGCGAAGATTTCGAATCCTGGTTTGTCCAGGTTATTCCCAATAAATACCCCTTTTTATACAGGGACGAAGCTTGTCCCGTATTGAACATTGAAGGCACCGAAGAAAGAATGAACGCTGTAGGATATCACGAAGTGATAATCACGAGAGATCATTTCAGGCCTCTCCAGAAAATGTCTGTTGACGAAGTGGAAGTCGTAATTAAGGCCTACAAAGAAAGGCATCGGGAGCTTTCGAAAGACCCTTGCGTGAAGCATATAATGACTTTCCATAATCACGGCGAAACTGCCGGCGCTTCGGTTCCGCACCCTCATTCCCAGCTTGTCGCCATTCCCGTTATCGATCCGGACGTGAATAAGAGCCTTGTCGGCTCTTGGAATTATTTCAAGGATTTCAAAAAGTGC
>CAZVBU010000002.1:1680-15270 GCA_964625935.1 uncultured Candidatus Saccharibacteria bacterium | reverse complement strand
GCGTTCATTGTGAAATGATAGCGAAAGAGATGAGAGACGAAGAGCGCGTGATACACAAAAATAAATATTTCATTTCCGTGGCTCCTTTTGCTTCGCGCGTTTCCTACGAGATAAGGATATATCCTTTGTCCCACTCTTCACGTTTTGAGGATATAGGCAAGGAAGAGGCGCCCTATTTCGCCGAAGCGCTTTCCGATTCCCTGAGGCGGCTGGATGTCGCCTTAAACGGAGTCGATTATAATTTTTTCATACACTCTTCTCCCGTGGGCGACGGATACGATCATTACCATTGGCATGTTGAAATTTTTCCGAGAGGTTTCAGGTGGGCGGGGGTTGAGCTTGGCATGGGGATAGAGGTCGTGGCGGTTTCTCCCGAAGATGCCGCCGCCGATTTGAAGAAATCTCTGGAAAATGATTAAAGAAATTTTGTTTGTCGCCATCGCGGGTTTTTTGCCTGTTTCCGAACTCCGCGGAGCGATTCCTTTGGGCATTCTTGTTTACGGTATGAACCCGTTCTTTGTTTTTTTTCTTTCCCTTGCCGTTAACGCGCTCGTTATTCCAGTTTGCTGGTTTTTTTTAAAATACTTGTCGGATTATCTGATGCGCAATATTTATTTTTTCAATCGTTTTTTGAATTGGGTTTTTTCGCGCACGCGCGAAAAGCATACGCAAACTTTTGAAAGGTGGGGGAAATGGGGTCTTATGATTTTTATCGCGATCCCCCTTCCGATGACGGGAGCGTGGTCCGGCGTTATCGCCGCGTTTTTATTCGGTTTTGATTTTAAAGATGCTTTGAAATACGGGTTACTGGGCGTTTTAATCGCCGGTTTGGTTGTTTTCGGGGTCACTTTGGCCGTACCCGGTTTTTTTGAGGCGGCAAGATTGTAAAGCGTGGCTTTTTTGTTGGCGGTTTCGTTTTAATTTTTCTGGCTTTTCGGCCGGTTTTTTTGTAAAATATAGTCAAGGTCCCCGTTAAAAACAAGAAAAAACGGGCTGGTTGGGTTAAGACGCTCGCGAAGTTTACGGCGAATGTTATAAGTTAAATTTTAATCGGCATGAAAAAAATTATCATTGCTAATTTGAAAATGGCGCACCTTAAGTCATCTGATGCCGCGCGCCTCGCGGTTGCGGTAAAAAATTCCGCCTCCGGTTTTAAAAATACTTTGCCCGTAATTTGCGCCCCTTTTATTTGGATTGAATCAGTGTCTTCGCGTTTAAGAAAAAGCGGAATTGAGATTGGCGCCCAGGATTCTTTTTGGGAAACGGAAGGTTCTTATACGGGGGAGATTTCGCCGGCGATGCTTAAGAATTGCGGAGTGAAGTATGTTATTTTGGGGCACTCGGAAAGAAGGCGTTTCGTAAACGAGACCGATGAAATGGTCAATAAAAAAATAAAGGCAGTTTTAAAATCCGGACTTAAAGCGGTCTTTTGTGTCGGGGAGCGCGAACGGGACGAGTCGGGAGAATATTTGAAATTTGTAAAAAACCAGCTTTTGGCCGGTCTCGCGGGCGTGAAAAGGGCGGATTTGAAAAATTTGATAGTCGTGTATGAGCCGGTTTGGGCGATAAGCACCGCGAAAAAGCGCGAGGCGGATACTCCGAAAGATTTGTTTGAAATGTCCGTTTATATGAGAAAGCTTTTGATTTTGAAATTTGGCCGAAAGGCAGGAGATTCCATTCCTATTGTTTATGGCGGTTCGGTGGACGCTTCAAACGCGCGTGATTTTATAGAACAGGGCGGTGTTTCCGGAGTGCTTGTCGGTCGCGCCAGCTGGAAGGCGGATACATTTGTTAAATTGTTGAAATCTTTAAACTAGCGTCTTGCGATGACGCCAGGGTAATAAATCAGAAATTCTAATATCTAAGTACTAAACAAATTTTAAAAACCAAATTCTCCGCAAAAGGTGGATCCGCCTTGGGTGGAAAAAGATTTAAAAAATTATTTTAATTACGCCTAATTATTCTAATTGGCCTAATAAAATCACAATGACCAACCACCAATTAATATTTGCCAAAGTAAATCCCGATTTAAGGTATTGGGAATTGGGCGTTCGTTAGAATAATTAGAGTAATTAGAATAATTAGCTTAACGCCCGTTGGGTTCGGTTTAACTAAGGAATAAATTAAAAAACAATGCTTAAATTAAAAAACATAAAAAATATCGATTTTTCGGACAAGCGTGTTTTGATGCGCGTTGATTTTAACGTCCCCTTTGACGCGCAAAACAGGCCTCTTGAAAAGCACCGGATTTTAAGCGTGAAGGAAAGCGTTGATTTTGTTTTATCGCACAAGGGCGCGAAGCTTGCTCTGGTTTCTCATCTCGGCAGGCCCGATGGCAGGGACAGAGAGAATTCTTTCGCGAAATATTTTGCGGGCATTTCTAAAGTTTTGGGTAATGAATTGGTTTTTGTGGAAACATGTTTCGGTGAGGGCGTTAAGCTCGCGATGGATTCTCTCGGCGCCGGCCAGGTTTTGATGCTCGAAAATGTGCGGTTTTACGCGGAAGATTCCAAAAACGACTGGAATTTTTCAAAACAACTGGCCGATGGTTTTGATATTTTTGTAAACGAGGGTTTCGGCGCGGCGCACCGCGCGCATTCTTCCACCGCGGGCATCGCTTCGGTTATTCCTTCTTGCGCCGGTTTTAATTTTTTGAAGGAAGTCGCCGAACTTACTTCGGCGCGCGAAAACAAGAATCATCCGTCAGTAGCCGTCATAGGCGGCGCCAAGGTTGAAACCAAGCTTCCTGTCATAGAGTTTTTCGCCAAAAATTACGATATGGTTTTGGTGGGCGGGAGAACCGCCGTTGAAGCGCAAAAAGGAAAAATGACTTTTCGAGAAAATGTTTTTTTGCCGTCGGATTATGTCGGTGATGGAGATTTGGATATCGGTCCGAAGACCATAGACAGTTTTTCAAAATATCTTTCCGCGGCGAATACAATCGTGTGGAACGGTCCCATGGGTCTTTTTGAACAGCCGCCTTACGACAGGGGAACAAGCGAGCTTATAAACTCCATTGCCGCGAATGAAAAATCGTATAAAATCGTCGGTGGCGGCGAGACCGTTCAGGTTCTTGAAGAGGGCGACATGATGGAAAAAATGAATTTTGTTTCGACCGGCGGAGGGGCAATGCTTGAATTTTTGGCGAAAGGAACCCTGCCGGCGATAGATGTATTGTTGGAAAATTAACGGAATTATTTTAATTGCTCTAATTATTCTAATTAACCTAACAAAAACCCAATGGCCAATGATAAAAACCCCAAAAAAGATTAAAGATTTAAGAATTTTATTAATTAAATTTCAAATGTCAAATTTCCAATGTCAAATCAAGTCTAAAATCCAAATGAAAAATTACTCCGATTCCCGGAAAAAATAATTTGACATTTAATAATTTGGATTTGATTGGAAATTTGTTATTAGGATTTTGGCATTATTATTTGAAATTATTTAGGATTTTGTATTTGGGATTTGGGATTTTATTAGAATAATTAGCCTAAAGCCCGTTGGGCTCGGCCCAATTAGGGAACAATTAGAGTAATTAGAATAATTTAAATTTCGTTTTGATTTTTGGTGTTTTATTTTTGATTTAATTGTATATTGGTTATTGGTTATTTTTTAAAATTTTATGCTATACGATGTTGTTATAATCGGCGCGGATATAGCGGGACTCACCGCCGGAATTTACGCCGGACGAAAAAAAATGAACGCCATTATCGTTTCCAAAACGATAGGCGGCCAGTCAATATACGCCGGCGCCATTGAAAATTATCCGGCGATAGATGTTATTCCGGGCGCGGTTTTTGTGACGAACGCGAAAAATCAGGTAAAAAAATTCGGTGTGCCGATAGAAGACGGCGAGCAGGTTTTGTCTTTATCAAAAAACGGAGAAAATTTTATTGTCAAAACGCAAAATAAAGAATACGTAGGGAAAGCTGTTATCGTGGCGACAGGAAAAAGCCCGCGTAAAATCGGAATTCCGGGCGAAGACAAGTTTTTCGGCAAAGGAGTCGGCATTTGCGCCATTTGCGACGCTCCGTTTTATACGAATAAGGATGTGGCTGTTGTGGGGGGCGGAAACAGCGCCTTTGACAGCGCCTATGATCTTTTAAGCTATGCTCAAAAAATATATGTCTTGCAATACAAGGACAAATTTGTCGGAGATGAATCAATGTATGAAAAACTAAAAGCGTCGGGTAAAGTGGAGTTTCTTGTAAACGCTTTGACGAAAGAAATCACGGGCGATAGCCAAGTTGACGGCCTTGTATACGAAGACACGAAAACGAAAGAAACCAAAAAACTTGATATATCGGGAGTTTTTGTAAATATCGGACAATCGCCGAATACTTCTTTTGCGGAAAATTTTCTTGAACTGAACGAAAGAAAAGAAATAAAAATAAATTCAAAAACGGGAGAAACGAGCGTAAAAGGCATTTTTGCCGCGGGCGATGTTACCGATTGCCCCCATAAACAGGCGGTTATTGCCGCGGGAGCCGGCGCCGTGGCGTTATTATCAGCGTTTGAATACCTCAAAAGACGCGATTAATAACTTGGACATCGCAAGACCAAGTGATTATCATCTTATTTTAAGCCATTTTTTTACAATCCAAGTTTTAAAAAAGATTTAAGATTTACGATTTAAGAATTGTCCCGATTTACTTAGCGTAATCACACTAAAGAAAATCGGAGAAAATTAAAGCATTGAAAATTTATTGAAAATTGGGTATTGGAACTTGTTTGGTTACCTGCCTGCCGGCAGGCAGGTTGTATCTTGATTATTGGTTATTTTAATAATTTGGATTTGATTGGAAATTTGACATTAGGATTTTGGCATTATTATTTGAAATTATTTAGGATTTTGTATTTGGGATTTGTTATTTTATTAGAATAATTAGCCTAAAGCCCGTTGGGCTCGGCCCAATTAGGGAGCAATTAGGTTAATCAGAATAATTTTTTATTGTTTGGCTTTTCGGTTTATAATAAATACATGCGGAAATTCGATAAGAAAATCAAAAAAAAGCAGTTCTTGGCCTTTCCGCCTTTTTAGCTTTGACTGTAGCCGTTGTTTTCTTCTATTCTCTCATAAAAACGGAGGAAAAAACGGAAGCCGGTTGGCCTCTGGCCCGTCGGGCCTCGGGCTCGTAGGAGCCCTACGGCTCCGAGAGCCAACGGCCCGGAGGGTGGAACGAGTACATTAATATGTTTTACGTATATTTAATAAAAAGCCGAAAAGACGGAAAATATTATATATGTTATACTGAAAATATTGAAAGACGTTTAAAAGAGCATAATTCCGGGAAAAACAGGTCAACAAAATTAAGAACGCCTTTTATTTATATCGGTTCGGAAAAATTTGAAAATCGCGGAGAAGCAAGATACAGAGAATACGAATTAAAAAACAAACCAAGTTTAAAAAAACAATTCATTAAAAATCTGGATGCGAATATTGAAGAATAAAAAAATAAAAAAACGAGTTATCATAATATTTTCCGCTTTTTTGGCTTTGACCGTAGCCGTTGTTTTCTTCTATTCTCTCATAAAAAAAGAAGATGTATCGGAAGCGGGTTGGTGGAACGAGAGCTGGAATTACCGCCAAGCCATTCCAATAACCAAAACCGTTGCCAGTCAGTCAAATGTGTATATTTCCGTCACCTTAAACACTGATACGGCTTCAACATCAATGCAATCGGATTGCGGCGATTTCAGGTTTATAGACAGAGAGGGAAAAGAGCTTGAATATTATATTGTTTCAGGATGCAGGACGGCCAATACCGTGATTCATATATATTTCCCGTCTCTTCCCCAAGGGGCACAAGATATATTTTTCTACTACGGCAACCAAACAGCCGGTAACGGTTTTAATTCTTCCGGTTTCTCAACCGTCGCCACGAATTATCAAGTTGGCGCGGCGCAAACCGCCGAAGTCGGTCCCGGTCCGGTGGGGTACTGGAGCTTCGACGAGGGCTACGGGACGACGGCGCATAACGGAGCCAAAGGGACAGACACGACGTTCGCCACCGTCACCAGGACGGGGAGTCTCATCAATATCGACAGCAATGATGACGGCAGCCAGTCGATCACCGTACCGTCTGATGCCGAAATGATCGTCTTCACCGCCGCGCTCTATGACGGCGCTGGCGATGCCGGTCTGGCGAGCGTCTCGATCGGCGGCAACGCCCTGACGATCGAGCGGGACGAATCGGGCTCGATGAACAGCCAGATCACCGCGATCGCCTACCGGGTCAATCCTCCGACCGGTTCTCAGACACTAGCCTGGACATGGGACGCGCCGCCTCTCAATGAGGGGGCGGTGATCCTGATCGGGTTCTATAAGGGGGTGGACACGGCCGATCCGATCCGAGACAGCGGCGGACAGCAGGTGACCTCCAATAGCATGACGACCGGTTCGATGACCGCCCAGACGGGCGATATGGCTGTCGCGGTGGTCTGCGCCTATCCGGACACCGCGACGGTCAGCTGGACCAATGCCACCGAGGTCCAGGATGAGACATATAACCAAGATGTCAATTCATATGCCGAGGCCAGTCCTACCGGCAATATCACGATCTCGGCCACGCATACCGGATTGAATTACGGCGCGATCTCCGCGATTATTATAAAGCCGTCGAGCAGTGCTACGGTCGAGACCACCGACGGGACGATCACCGGCGCGACCTGGCAGGACGAGAGCATGTGCGTGAGCGGGCGCTGCCTCTTCTTTGACGGGACGGATGACGGGGTCATGGTAGGCGAAGCTTCAGACTTCCCTCTGACCTCGGTCGGTACGGTTTCGGCCTGGATCAGATATGGCGAGGACCAGACCAGAGAATGGCAGATGATCGTCAATAAAATAAATACGGAAACGGACAGGAATGGATACTCCTTGGGGCTTTATCCCGCGCTCGAACCGAACTTAACGATCGCGAACAAATCGACATATGATTCCCTCCGCGCCGGGTCGACCTATGCGGACAATGAATGGCATCTGGTCACGGCGACCTGGGACGATTCCAACCTGAATTTTTATATTGATGGCATATTGCGCAATGCCGCAAACCAAGATATTGACGCGGTCTCGAATGTTTACGCGCTGACGATTGGCTACGATGGTGTAAATAGCGACTATTATTTCAAGGGCTTCATCGACGAAGTCAAGATCTACCCCTACGCCCGCATGGCGGACCAGATCAAGCAGGACTACGCCGCGGGGTTGGCCGGGATGGGCGGGAGCACGGGCGCTTCCGCGACTTTCGGCTCGCGCTCGGATTCGTGGCTGACGGATGGGTTGGTGGGATATTGGAAATTTGATGAGGCGGCGGGGACTTATGACGACGACAACGGCTTCGAGGACGCGGCGGATTCGTCCGGCAATGGCAATACTGGCGACGCCAACGGCAATGCCAGCACCACAGCCGGCAAGTTTGGAAACGGCGGGGGTTTTGACGGGAATGGGGATTACGTTTATTCCACCGCCGTAGAGCGGGTGCGGACAGTAGGGATGTGGATCAAGGCAAGCGATATTACCGACCGGTCGATACTCAGTTTCAGCGGGTCCCAGCGGATACATATCGACAGCGTAAGCAATATTACGGCGGTCAATTTTCCGCAAGCATCCGTATACATCAATGGATCGCCGGACGCGGCGATCACGACCGACTGGACGCACGTGGTAATAACGGATACGACCGGCTTTGATACCAGCTATATAAACGTCGGTTTGTATTTGACAAGTTACTACCAGGGCCAGCTCGACGACCTCCGCATCTACAACCGCGCCCTCTCCCCGGACGAGGTGCGGCGGCTCTACGAATGGGCGCCGGGGCCGGTGGCGCATTGGAAGTTCGACGAGAAGACGGGGACGACGGCGTATGACAGCGCGGCGAGCACGACTTTTAGCGGGGGGAACCATGGGACGCTCGGGGGAGACGGAACTGGGACAGATTTACCAGTATGGGATAGTGGAAAGTATGGCGGGGCGTTGAGATTTGACAATAATGATGACTATTTATCCGTCAGCGACTCCGGTTTCTCCCCCCTGGATATGGGCGGACATCTGACCATAATGGCCTGGATTTACAAGACAGGTGACACGCCGACCGGCCAGTATTCAGACGTTATCACTAAGGGCGATGCCATGACTTCTCCGACAAATTATTGGATAACCATTTACGATGAAGGGGGCATAGAATATCTGGATTATTATGTGATTGATGATACCGCCACGCCTGGCGAGAACAGGAGCAACGGTTCGATAAGTCTGAATACCTGGCATCATATCGCAGTGGTTGATGATGATACAACCAATACAAACAATTTATATATTGACGGTGTTTTACAGGGAATTACCCATGTATTTGCAGGGAGTCCTGAAAACCAGACTCTGCAGGCGAATGATGAACCATTTGTTATAGGCGATACCACTACAAATCAACCTTTTCCGGGCCTCATCGACGACGTCCGCGTCTACAACTACGCCTTGACGGCGAAGCAGATTAACGAGGTCATGAACGGGGGCGATCTATCACGGCCGGGGCGGGCTATCGAGTCGCCGGTGCTGTCGCTGTCCTTCGACGAAGGCTACGGCGCCACGGCGCACGATTCGTCCATTCACGGCAACCACGGCACGCTCACCCCCGGCGGTTTGGGCGGCAATTCCACTGTTTCCGCCATGTGGGACAAGCGCGGGAAGTACGGCTCCGCGATGGAGTTTGACGGGACAAATGACGTGATCAATATCGCTAACTCCAGCGTATCTGGACACGTGCTGGATTTCACTTCCGGCCCCTTTACCATCGCCGCTTGGTTCAAATTCGATAATATCAATGGTTCGATTTTGGCGAAGAGGGACGGCAACAACGATCAGTTCCAGTTCCATACAGATAATTCCATGGGTAGCGATCGGTTGGCTTTTCGGGCGGACACTGAGGTCGGTTACGGGAATACCGTCATCACGGCCGGGAATTGGTATCATGGCGTGGTAGTGGTGGACGAGGATAATTATCCGGTATTTTATCTGAACGGAGAATACGACGGTTGGAACGACTATTCCGGCAGCCGGCCTTATAATTTCGTCCATCAAAACGCGAGCGTGTCGATCGGGGCCCGATGGGACACTTATCCCGCCACTGCCTGGCTGTTCGACGGCCTCATCGACGATGTCCGCGTCTACAACTTCGCCTTGAACGCGGACGAAGTGAAAACCCTATATAACCAAGGCGTCGGCGCCGTCATGGGCGCGGGCGGGACCGCCACGTCCACCGCTTCGGGCGGTGCGCATGTCCCCAGCTTCGCCAAGTCCGCCGAATATTGTGTTCCCGGCTCGGACGATTATTGCGCACCGCCAGTGGGGGAGTGGAAATTTGACGAGCTGGCCTCGTCCACCGCCTACGACACGAGCGGGAACGGGAATGACGGCATCCTGGGCAACTGGACCGCAGCCAATATACCAGCTTGGACGCGAGGAAAATATGGCGGCGCTTTAAGGTTCGATGGGACGGATGATTATGTGGACGCGGGCGACGATGGTTCACTGCAAATAGCCGGCGCGCTGACCTATTCGGCCTGGATATATCCGACAGGTTGGGGGGAAAACAATCAAGGTTATATTATATCGGAACTATTCCCAGACTTAACTGTATCAAAGCGTTTAGAGATAAATAATGCCGGTGATCCAGCTAATTCGCTTAGTATATATTTGACTTGTGATAGCGGTTCATATTTTGCCAACTCTTCCTTAAATTCGATAAAATTAAACCAATGGCAGCATGTGGCCGTGGTCGCTGCTCCGCCCGACACAGTTAATCTGTATATTAATGGAGCAGATGATACCGATTCGCGCGCAGATGCTTGCTCGGGTAATTTTAGCATCGACAATTCAACTCATCTTATAATCGGTGAAGGCTATAATTTTGTCCGCGCTTTCGACGGCTTCATCGACCAGGTCCGCGTTTACAACTACGCCCGCACTCCGGCGCAGATCGCCTGGGAGTACAACCGGGGGGCGCCGGTGGCGCATTGGCGCTTCGACGAGTGCCAGGGCGGGACGATTCACGACGAGTCGGGGAACGGCAACCATGGCACTTTGCGACTTGGCACAACAGGCGTAACCGCCACCGGGACCTGCGCTTCGTCGAGTAATTCATTTTGGTACAACGGGAAAGACGGCAAACGCAATCACGCGGGGAGTTTTGATGGGGCGGATGATTATATCTCGTTACCATGGACTGGTAGTGAAAACAACATCGGCGGCCAGAGCTGGTTCACCCTTTCCGGTTGGTTCAAAGTCAGCCCCGCGGATACGACCGAAGGTATTATATATGCCGAAGGGGTAAATGCCGGAGGCAATGCGATGAACGCCTTGCAAATGAACGACGGCGATGTCGGCGGCGTGCTGACCTGGTCGCAAGTGGATGATTCCACCACCCGTCATAACCTGACATACAACGGCGGACTTAATGACGGCAAATGGCATTATTTTGCTGTCATTAGAAATGACATCAACGTTAAAATGTATATAGATGGTGTCTTGCGCGCGGAAAGTAATAGTTTTTCCTTTGGCACCATGACCTTCGACCGGGCCAATATTGGCGTATTTCAAAACAACGGCTACTACGATTATTTCAAAGGCCTGCTTGACGATATCAAGATAAACGACCAAGCATTAACTTTCGAGCAGGTGAAGATGGAGTATAACGACGGCGCCGTTCGCTTCGGCCAATAACTTGGTCTTGCGATGTCCAAGTAATTATAGTTATACTATTAAAGTATGAACAGCATTTTTCATGTCCTGAGCAGGGGGGTAGATAAACGCCGGATATTCATGGATAATCAGGATTATTACAGGTTTATTCACGATTTATTTGAATTCAATAACGAAATCCCCGCCAACATGGCATCAGAAAATTTTTATAAAAATTACTTGGACATCGCAAGACCAAGTAAAATTAAACCACGCAAACTACTTGTTAAAATTTTGGCTTTTTGTTTGATGCCTAATCATTATCATCTTCTTTTGCAGCCGATGAAAGAAAATTCTGTTTCATTATTTATGAAAAAATTGAATATGGGATACGCGAAATATTTTAATCGAAAGCATAAAAGAACCGGCGCGCTCTTCGAGGGCAGATATAAATCGGTTGAGGTAAAAGACGAAGCTCATTTTATACATTTGCCATATTATATTCATCTGAATCCATTGGACTTGGTTGTTAAGAATTGGAGGGAGAGAAAAATTTCCAAGCAAGATTATAAAAAAGCGATTTCTTTTTTAGACGAATACAGATGGAGCAGCCACTTGGATTATTGCGGAGAGAAAAATTTTCCGTCGGTGACGCAAAGAAATTTTTTGCTCGATTTTTTTGGCGGAGGGATGAAATATAAAAAATCAATTGAGAGGTGGCTGTTGGAAATGGCACCGGAAAAAGATTCGCCCAAAAAATTTTTTCTTGATTGATAATTATCTATTCGGTTGTGGCTTCGTTGGGTAATTGTGGCTTAAAATAAAGATATTTTAAGATATTGATTCTTTTAAATAAAAAAAACCGGAAGCGACGCCTCCGGTTTTTTTGGCGATTTTAATTTGCGTATTTTTTAGTTGGCGAGCATTTTTTCTATCACTTCTTTCACGTTTTCGTAAGGATACGCTCCGGGGATCGTTTCTTGTTTTCCGTTTGGCCCCAGAACGACACTGAACGGCGTGCCTTGCGCTCCGGCAGATTGCGCTTCTTTCGTTGCTTGATTTATTTTCGCGGTATATTTTCCGCTGTCGAGACATTGCTTGAATTTTGTTTCGTCAAGGCCAATTTTCCCGGCGACATTTACGAGCGACTGGTTGATGTTTGTTTTGTCGATGTTGTTGTATGTGAGGTAGTTGAGATATTCCCAAAATTTTGTGTTTCCGCCCAGTTCGGTGGCGCACTCAGTCGCCTCGGCTTCTTTCGGAGCAGTCGGGTGGAGCTGGGGCAGGGGGAAGTGTCTGTATATCCATTTTACTTTTCCTGTTTTTCCGTATTCATCAATTATTTTTTCCATTGTCGCGTGAAAGCGTTTGCAGAACGGGCATTCAATATCCGAATAAAGCACAATTGATACCGGCGCGTCCGGACTTCCGAGGATGTGATCACCGGAATTCAGGTTTATGTTGTTGTTTTGCGGTGTCGGAGAGGGCAACGGTGAAGAATCGTTGTTTTTTATTTCGACGGTTGGACTGGCGCTTGGCATTTTTGTCGGAGAGGGGTTTGTGTTTTCCGTTCCTGCCGGTTTTTGAGAATAAATTATCGCCGCGGCAATAAAAATTCCAGCCGCGATTATCGAACCGGAAATATAAATAATTGAGTTTTCTTTTTTCATAAAATTTGCGGTTTTTTTAAAAGTTTTTTGTTAATTTTTCCGCTGTTTTGTTTCTCGCATAAAATAACAATACACAAAATCGGTTTTTTTTTCAATTTTTGGGTATTTTTCGGGTATTTTTTACCGGTAATTTTATTTTTTCTTCCCAAAAACCCCAGTAAAATAAGGTTTTTTTTACTTTTTTCTTGTTTGTGGATTTCTTCCGAGTTATCCACGCTTTTGAAGTATAATTTTTTCTATATAATAGGGAAGCCGTGATATAATCTAATAATAAAGATAGATTTGAAGCCAATAAATGTCTAGCGATCAGAATTTCAGTCTGAATGCGAAGTTGTTTGGCGCCGTTATTGTTTTAATAACAGGCGCGGTTGTTTGTTTTTTAGGTTATCAGGCGATGAGCGCTCAGGGTGTGCCGCAAATCATCAGCTATCAGGGCAGGCTCGCGGATTCGAGCGGTAATTTGCTTGGCGGAAGCGGGACAACATATTATTTCAGGTTTTCAATTTGGGATGCGTCTTCCGGCGGGAGTAAGTTGTGGCCTGCCGGCGCGTCCTGCAGTCATACGCGAACGGTTAGGGATGGAGTTTTTACCGCCGGAATAGGCGATACTTCAGAGTGTTCGGACGTGTTGGATTATAATTTTTACGATAATGATAACGTTTATTTGCAGGTGGAAGTTTCTCCCGATAACGTTTCTTTTGAAACACTCAATCCCCGCCAAAGAATAACTTCAACGGGCTACGCTATTAATGCTTCAACTACGCAAGGAGCGGCTCCGGGTACTGGTGCGAATAATCTCTTAAAGCTCAACGCCAGCGGAAATATTGATATCGCCGGGAATATAATTACATCCGGCGGGTTATCCATTACAGGGTCGACCACTTTCAACGGTATTGAATATTATTGGCCTGTTGTTGGTGGTTCGGCAGGTTATGTTTTATCGACGAATGGTGCGGGTCAGCTTGTTTGGAAAGTGGACGCGACCGGAGCGGGTGGCGCCGGTTTGTGGTCAACAACCACAAATAGTCTTGTTTTATATCCGACGGACACGGGCGATGTTACTGTTTTAGGTTTTAATGCCACTACTTCTGATTGGCAGACGGGAGATGTTTTTGAAGTCGTTGGCGGTTCTTTGTTTGATAACGCAAGGATGCTCAATGCCACTGCCACTTCTCTTTATACTAATATCATCGGACTTAACAGCCAATACTTCACCAACCTCCTCGGCGCCGGCCTTACAAATTC
>CAZVBU010000002.1:0-1580 GCA_964625935.1 uncultured Candidatus Saccharibacteria bacterium | reverse complement strand
ACGTCGGAAATCTCACCGGCCCTCTTCAAGCCATAAACGGACTGGTGTCGGCTTCAAGCACGATATCGGCAACCTACGGAGGAACGGGACAGAATTCTTCTTCCTGGTCCGGCGTAACCGTCACAAACAACGGAACATGGGCCGCGACTTCAACCCTTTCGGAATACATGCTGGACATAAACTCCGCTCCCGTCGCCAACCGCGTCCTTTACTGGAACGGAGCCGCCGGCAAACTCGACTATACTTCCACAAGCACATGGGATACCAATACGACATACACGTTTAACGCCCAGTACTCTTCGGGACAAACGGGGCCAACGCAGACCTTCGCCACATCAACCACCGGAACGGACTTTACCATAACCTCATCGGGCGACACCCATTACTGGAACATGCCTTCTTCCTCGGCGTTATCGAGAGGCCTTCTTACCTCAACCGACTGGACGAAGTTCGACAACAAAATGTCGTCTTCCTCCGTTTCGGCTCTCTCAAACAACTACATACCGAAATGGAATAGCGGAGGGTATTTTAATAATTCTTCAATTTATGACAGCACGGGAAATATCGGTATTGGCACAACAACTCCGAATTGGAATTTACAAGTCGCCGGCACGCGTCCGTTTCTCACTCTTTCCGATTCTTCCGGAAGCGCAAACAACAAACACTGGTTTATGTCTTCCCAGAACGGCAATTTTTATCTTGGAACTTCAAGCGACGCGTTGAACGCGACTTCCACATACTTCACCGTTAAGAATAATGGATATGTGGGTATCGGGACGACAAGCCCGTATCAAGCATTATCTGTTTTGGGTAACGCGTATATTACAGGAAACACAATATTTAATAATCAGACATATACTTGGCCGTCGTCGCAAACTGTCAACGGGTATCTGAAAACGAATGGCGCGGGCGCGCTGACATGGGATACGGCCGTAGGCGGTTCCGGTGCCGTAAATTACGGCGGTCTCGGTTCTCTCGCGTATTATCCGGCGAACGGCACGACCGCTACCGGTACGACGAACTCTCTACTTTATTGGAATAACGGCTTGGGTAAATTAGGTATTGGCACGTCATCTCCTTACGCAAAATTGTCTATCCACGCTTCGTCAACGGAAAATATACCTTATCTTTTTATGGTGGCTTCTTCAACGCCGACAGCCACCACAACGCATTTTGTCATAACGAGAGACGGGAAAGTCGGTATCGGCACAACGTCGCCCGCTTATCGCTTAGACGTGACCCATGATGACACCGCCGATTACTTGATGCGAGTTTATAACGCCTCATCAACCGCCTCGTCTACGGGACTTGGAATGTATTTGAGAGCCGACGGCACGGGCGATATTTTGACAATAAATCATGCGGGCGATGATGTGGTAAATATTTCCGGCGCTTATTCAAAATTCAACAATCCGGTTACTTTCGGCTCTTCGGGCGATGTTTCAATGTATTACGATTTGATTATGACGAATGATACCGCCGCGAATATAAACTTTAACGGTCCCGGTTATATAAGAACCGATTCTTCATGGCAAAATCTTGATTTGACATTATCCGCGGCAAATTTAGGAAAAGTTATC
>CAZVBU010000001.1:2392-22270 GCA_964625935.1 uncultured Candidatus Saccharibacteria bacterium | reverse complement strand
GTGCTGCTTCTTCCGCTTTTAAGGGTATGCCTTCTTCGCCGGCGGAATTCGGCGCGAACGCGCCCGCTACCGCGCGGGAGGCAACTCCGATCGCGGAACAGCAAGACGACAAGCAAGTTTCTTACGTGCCTGTCGGCCCTCAGACAAGATTTGAAGAGAATGTTTCAAACGCGGTAATAAAGGAAGACAAGTCCGCGGAAAATTTTTACGCCGGTTATTCCGCGGCTGCCGCCGCGGCGACGGCGGAATCTCCGGATACCGGGCGGGTGGCCGAGCCCGAGTCTGCCGGGGCGGGAGAAGTGGCAAAGGCCCAACAGGATCTGAAAAAGATTTTTTCCGGAATGCAGAATAAAGATGAGGTGGACAAGCATTTGTTCGGGGGATAATAAATTAAACGCTCTGGATTAGAATCGAGGCCGCTTCTTTGTCCGGTTTTCGCCGGATTTTTTTCTTGACCGCTTTCTTTGTAAATGTTAGTCAATAGAGAGAATTGACAATGCGAAAAGGAGAGACATGGGAATGGCCAATTGTCGGAGTTTTTCCCGGATTTTCAGGGATCTCAACTTCATTTTACTAAGGATTTTTTTGTTGGCGGTTTTTGCAGTTGTTTTTGCCGGGTGTTTTCCGAATTTGATTTCGAAAAACGACAGGACTGCCGCCGGATATCTCACAGTGCTTGGCGCTTCGCCGGCTGTTGACGGCAGAGCCCGTTTCAGACAGATTTTATATTCTTTGGCGGAAGAAAAAGACGTTTTGGAAATTGTCGGATACGGCGTGGAAAAAATTTTGTGGCGCCTGGACGACGAGAAGCCTGAGGGAGAAGGTTTTCTCCCTTTGCCGCGCCACGACCCTCTGTTGAGAATAGTTATCGTTCCCGGCGCTTTTGCCGATTGTTTTTCATGGGTTGGGATGCCGTTTGAAGATATCGCCGAGAATTTCAAACGACTTGGATACAAGATTGATTTTATAAAAACAGGCGGACGATCAGGTTCGGTTCATAACGCGCGCGTAATCGCCGAAGCATTGAGAAATATTTCTTTTGAACCGGATGAGCGGATTTTAATGGTCGGGCATTCGAAAGGCGTTGTTGATATTCTGCATTTTCTTGTTGGCTGGCCAGATGAGGCAAAAAAAATAAGCGCGGTTTTGGGCGTAGCGGGTCCCGTGATGGGTTCTCCGTTGGCTGATTTTTTCTCGGATTTCTATTCGAATTTTCTTTCGGGAATTTCTTTCGGCGGCGCGCCTTTAGGCGACGGAAAAGTGGTTGAAAATTTGACGCGTTCGTATATGACGGCTTGGTTTTCCAAAAACCGTCTGCCCGCGCATGCCGGATATTTTTCTCTGGCGGGTTTTGCCGTCCGCGAAGATGTTCATCCTCTGATGCTTCTGACATACGACCTGCTTTCTTCTTATGATCCGAGAAACGACGGATATGTCGCGATGCCGGATCAAATTATTCCCGGTTCGGTAATTTTGGGATATGTAAATCTTGACCATTACGATATCGCTTTGCCCGTGCGGGAAAAATTGAATTTCTTTGGGCAGGGAAGCAGACAAAAAGAAAGAGAACTGATTTTTGAAGCGGCGGTTTTGTTTATAGTCGAGTCGTTAGAACGCGCCACGAGAAAATAAATACGTAATTTTTTAATTTTAAAACCTCCGAGAATACGGAGGTTTTTATTTTTGCGCGCTCGGCAGGACTCGAACCCGCAGCCTTCAGTTCCGGAAACTGACGCTCTATCCGATTGAGCTACGAGCGCTTCATCCCCGGCTTGGAAACGGGGTTTCCAAGCCGGGGATATTATTGAAAATTTAATAAAATTATGGCAAAATTACTTAGTAAAATCAATATTTATCGGGTGCGCCCATAGCTCAACGGATAGAGTGCTGGTCTTCGGAACCAGTGATGGCGGTTCGAATCCGTCTGGGCGCGCTTTGGAGCCTAAAATATGGAAAACAAATATCTTCACGAAGTCGCGATTACCGCCATTATCGTAAAAGACGGAAAATATCTCATAATGCGGCGCTCGCCGGATAAAAAAAGATTCCCGGGGAAATGGACGGTTCCGGGCGGGAAATTGGAAACCGACGACTATATTAATTTGCCGAAAGAAACGGAATTTTACTGGTATAATGTGCTTGAGAAAGTTTTAAAGCGAGAAGTGAAAGAGGAAACGGGGCTTGATATAAAAAATATCGGATACGTGACGAGTTTGGCGACCGTGCATGGCGATGGGAATCCGTCTCTGGTGATTTCTTGCGTTGCCGATTACGACAGGGGCGAAGTTGTTTTGCAGAAAGGAGAGACGGACGATTTCGCCTGGGTGACTTCCGAAGAAGCGAAAAAATACGATTTACTTGACGGCATATACGACGAACTGGTTATGGCGGATAATATGAAGAAAGGAATAAAGAGCGAGTGGAAAAGGTTTCTTTAGGTGTTTTAAGTTTTACTGGATTTTTGAATATTGGATTAAATAGACAATAATTAATTTTCAAATTATTAATATGAATAAAAAGATCAGTATTATTGTTAATTTTCTTTTTTCTTTTATAATCATATTTTGTTTTATTTATAATTTGATTTTTTTGCTCGATTTTTACTCTAGTCACGATGCCCCACGTCATTATTGTGATAAAAATTCAGGTTTTCAAAAACTAATTGATTATAATTTATGTGTTTTACGGAATCATATAACTGATATCACGGAGGTAAAAATAGAGCTTAAGTATGGTGATTTGTCTTCTGCGCTGTTGTTGTTACTTTCTTTTTCAATAACTTTTCCGATTATTCCCATGGGTTTGGTTTTATTTTTATTTTATAGATATAAAAATTTATCATTACAAAAATGTTTATTATTTTTTAATTTTGTTTTTTTTGTTTGGTATTTTTTTGTGTTTTTCGTTGCGCCGTATATTTTGGAATATTTCGACCCTGTTATTCTTGTGACTGGTTTTGCTGATTTGACTAATTCTTATTACGGGTAATTTTGAATTATAATTTTTATTTTTGACTTTTAATTTTTGAATTTGTTTTTATGGTCTACAAAATTCCAAAAGAAGTTTTAAACGTTTTGATGAAGATTGAGGAGGCTGGTTTTGAAGCGTATCTTGTGGGCGGTTGTGTCCGCGATCTTTTAATGTCGCGCGAGCCTAAGGACTGGGATATTACGACAAACGCTTCGCCGGAAGCGATACAATCTGTTTTCCCGGACAGTTTTTACGAGAATGATTTTGGCACAGTCGGAGTAAAAACAGGTTCTGAAAATCCCGCCGTGGGGGTGGTCGAGGTCACGCCATATCGGCTTGAGGCGAAGTATTCGGACAAACGCCATCCCGACGTGGTTATTTTTGCCAAAACGCTTAAGGAGGATTTGAAGCGCAGGGATTTTACGATAAATTCTCTGGCTCTTAAGGTGTCTCATACGGCGTATACTTTTGTGGTGGGTAGCGCGCAAACGGGCGAGGTTGATGATCATATGGTCGAATTCGTGGACGAGTTTGACGGCAGGAAAGATTTGGCAGACGGCATCGTAAGAACTGTCGGCGATCCGAAAGAACGGCTGAATGAAGACACGCTTAGAATTTTACGCGCGGTGAGATTCGCGGCGGAATTCGGTTTTAGAATTGAAAAATCAACGGAAGACGCTTTGACTTCCGAGGCTCATCTTTTGAGAATGGTTTCAAAAGAGAGAATCAGAGATGAATTCAATAAAATAATAATGGCCGACGGCGCCGAAAGCGGCATTATCAACCTGCACAAATTCGGAATTTTAAGATATATCGTTCCTGAAATCGAAGAGGGCGTCGGCATGGGACAAAACAAAGAGCATGTTTATACGGTCTGGGACCACAGTGTGAAATCTTTAAAACATGCCGCCGCGAAAAAATTTCCGCTTGAAGTGCGCTTGGCGGCGTTTTTCCACGATATAGGCAAGCCGCGCACAAAAGAGGGTGAGGGGCACGATTCCACTTTTTACAACCATGAACTTGTCGGCGCGAGAATGACGGCGCAAATAATGACCCGTCTCAAGTATCCGAAAAAAATAGCGGAAAAAGTCGTGAAGCTTGTCAGGTGGCATTTATTCTTTTCCGATACGGAAGTCATTACTTTGTCGGCCGTCCGGCGTATCGTAAGAAATGTCGGTCCGGAAAATGTCTGGGACCTGATGAATGTTCGTTTTTGCGACAGGATAGGAATGGGTAGGCCCAAAGAAGAGCCGTATCGTTTGCGCAAGTATGAGGCCATGATAGAGGAAGCGATGCGTGATCCCTTGACTGTTGGCATGCTTAAAGTAGACGGAAAAAGAGTTATGGAGGTTGCCGGCGTGGAGCCCGGCCCGAAAGTAGGATTTATCCTTCACGCGCTTCTTGAGGAAGTGCTTGATGACCCGAAATTAAATAGCGCCGAATACCTTGAAAAACGGGTTGCGGAACTGGTAAAATTGCCCGATAATGAACTGGAGCGTTTGGGCACTGAAGGCAAGTCCAGAAAAGACAGTGAGGAAAATAAGGAAATCATGAAAATAAGGGGGAAATACAGGGTGGAGTAATTTTAAAGTGGCGGAGGGTAGTATAACGGTAGTACGCACGCTTCGGGTGCGTGTAGTTCGGGTTCAAATCCCGGCCCTCCGATTAAAAGTTGAAATATTATTTTAAGTTCGGATTCCCGCCTGCGCCGCATGGGTGAAGCGAGACTCGTTCAAAATAAAATTTTGAACGATAAATCCCGGTTTTTCGATTAGGTAATTTAATTTTTCTTGATTCATGAAAATATTCAAGCGTTTTGGCATAAAATTCAAAATAGCGGGGTCGCTTTTTTCATATTTGTGGGGAAACAAAATGTGGTGGATGATACCCATGATTTTGGTTCTTATACTTTTCTTTTTTATAATTATTCTCGGGCAGAGCACTCCTCTGGGGCCTTTTATCTATGTAATATTTTAAATTACTGTTGTCTATCGTGAAAAAATTTTTAAAATTATCGGCGGTTTTTCTTAAAAAATATGGTATGGCGTTTGGAAACGCAGTATCCACGATCTTTTTAGTTGTTTTTTATTTTACTTTTTTTGCAATTTTCGCGATTCCATTCGCCGTCATGCGCTTAATTTACAGGAATAACCCCTCTACATATTATATTGATGCGTCCCGCGGTTTTTCGGATAAAAGTGATTTTTTAAAAGAATTTTAATTTTGGATATTGATGAAAATACTGGGTTTGTCATTTTTTTATCATGATTCGGCAGCGTGCCTTCTCGTTGACGGTCTTCCCGTCGCTATGGCCGAGGAGGAACGGTTTACCCGTAGAAAAAATGATCCTGATTTCCCCGAAAAAGCAGTTGATTTCGTTTTGAAGGAGGGGGAGATTTCCATAAAAGACATCGATTATGTGGTTTTTTACGAAAAGCCAATCATAAAATACTACCGCATAATAAAGACATCGCTTCGGACTTTTCCTTTTGCGCCCAGGGTTTTTGCCGAAAGCATGAAGCATGTGTTTCTCGACAAGCTTTGGATAAGGAGTCTTATATGCGAACAGCTGGATATTTCGCCGGATAAAGTCGTTTTTTCCGGTCATCACCTGTCGCACGCAAGTTCGGCTTTTCTGTGTTCGCCTTACAAAAAGTCGGCTATTTTAACGGTTGACGGCGTGGGCGAGTGGGCGACCACGACACTGGCGGCGGGCGACGGAAATAAGATAAAAATATTGAAAGAAATAAATTTTCCGAGCTCTTTGGGCTTGCTTTACTCCGCCTTTACGGCTTTTCTCGGTTTTGAAGTTAATGAGGGAGAATATAAAGTCATGGGTATGGCGCCCTACGGAAAGCCGAAATATGCCGATAATGTGAGGCGACTTATTAACGTGAAAGACGACGGTTCCTTCTCTCTTAAAATGGAATATTTTAAGTTTGATCGTTCTCTTGAAAGAACTTATTCTAAAAAATTTGTTGAACTTTTCGGAAAGCCGCGCGACCCTCAATCGAAATTTTTTACGAGGGAAACGGGTTGGCCGAGCTATTTCGGTGAAAAGCCGGTTGGCGTTGAATACGACAGGCTGGCCGAAGAGCAGGAATATTACGCCGATATCGCGGCGTCCATTCAGGCGGTACACGAAGAATTGATTGTCGGGCTGGCGGACTATCTTCACAGAATTACCGGTTTGGTTAATTTGTGTATTGGCGGAGGCGTCGGACTCAATTCAGTCGCCAACTGGAAATTAAGAGAGAATACCGCTTTCAAAAATATTTTCATTCAGCCGGCCGCCGGAGACGCCGGTGGAGCGCTTGGCGCGGCTCTTGCTTTTTACCATATTGGGCTCGGTAATCCGAGAAAGTTTGAAATGAGACACGCGTATTACGGGAAAGAATACGACGACGAAGAAATGGAAAATTTTCTCAAGTCAAAAAAAATAAAATATTCCAAAGCGCGCGATATGGAAAATTTGGCCGATATCGTTTCGGAAGAAATAAAAAACGGGAAAGTCGTGGGGTGGTTCCAGGGAAAATTTGAGTGGGGGCCAAGAGCATTGGGAAACCGCTCCATTCTTGCCGACCCGCGTCGTGAGGAAATGAAGGATATCGTGAATACGAAAATAAAATTCCGTGAGCCCTACAGGCCGTTCGCGCCTTCGGTTTTGGCGGAAAAAACCGAAGACGTTTTTGAAATGCAAGATGCCGTAAACTGTAACCCCGGCAGATACATGCTTTATGTGGTTAATGTCAGAGAAGACATGAAAAAGAAGGTGCCCGCCATAACTCATGTTGATGGCACCGCCAGACCCCAGCTTGTTTTTAAAGAAGAGTCTCCGAAGTACCATTCTTTAATAAGCGCGTTTTTCAAAAAAACCGGCATACCTCTCGTTTTGAATACTTCCTTCAACTTAAAGGGAGATCCGATAGTAAACACTCCGGAAAACGCCTTGGCAACCGTTGCCAGAAGCGAGATTGATATGTTTGTTTTAGGCGATTTTATCATCCACAGAAAAGATATTCCCGACGAGATTCTTAATGGGTATTCGGGGTACTTTTTGCGCGATAAAGTGTCGCTGGAAAAGAAAAAGAGCGGGGAGTGGGTCAAAAAAATTTCTGCTTTCCTTTTATCGCTTGTTGCCGGACTTTTGGTGCTTGAAGTTGGCGTCAGAATTTTTACCAAGCCGGTTTTTCCAATTTTGCAGTCCGATCCTGATGTCGGCACTATACATAAAAAAAATTTCAAAGGTGAGGTCTGGAACGACGAATCCAAATCGTATAATTATATCGTCACCAATTCTTTGGGGTATATAGGTGAAGAGTATCCGGTTAAAAAGCCGTATGGCTCTTATAGAATCGCGCTTTTCGGCGATTCGGCGACCGAGGCGGTACAGGTTGATTATTTCAAAAATTTCGCGTCACAGCTTGAAAACGCCCTAAACGCGTCCGCGGCGGGTGAAAATGATAATATAAAAAAATTCGAAGTTATGAATTTCGGCGTCGGGGGTACGGCGGCGTTTTTGCAGTATCAGGCCTTTGTGAAAAAAGCGGAACAATTTAATCCCGATCTTGTCGTTGTTATGTTCGGCACGGGGAATGATTTTTTGGATAATATGGCAAAAATCGGTTTTGATTTGGAGAATTACAGAGAAACTTCGAACAGAAGCCATTACCTTAAGTCTTTTCTCTTGAAATTTCGTTTGCCGAAATATGTTTTTACCAAGGCGCAGAAAAATATATTTTTTCTGACTTTTCTCGACAAATTAGGTCTTTATGAAATGAACGAGTATAGAAAAAAACAGTTTGTTTCGGGGGAATTATCGGCCATGGAGGATGAAAAATATTATTCCTATACTTTTGATATTCTGAAAAAATTCAGGCAAAGAGCGGAAAACGCTGGTTCTCGATTTGCGGTTTTTATCGTTCCGACCGAGCCTGATTGGGAAAGCGAATATTTGTGGAAAAAAATAAGGATATTGTCAATTTGATAGATTTTTTATCGGCCGAGAATATTGTTTTCGCCAATCCTTCGGAATTTCTCGCTCGGGCAAGACAGGAAGGTGGCGCTTGTCTTACTTTCGGGTGCGACGGCCATTTGAACGAAAAAGGACACGAGGCTTTCGCCCGCTCTCTTTACGGATTCATTATAAACGATATTTTGGGGAATAATTGAATTTAATTTTTGCCATTATGAGGAATCTTATTTCGCTTAAGGAACAGACAAAAGAGGATATATTGAGAATTCTCGATGTTGCCACTGTGCTTAAGAAAAAGCGCGCTTCGGGAACTCATGGTGAGATTCTGAAGGGCAAGACGCTAATAATGCTTTTTCAAAAAAGTTCGACACGCACGCGTCTTTCGTTTGAAGCGGCGATGACGGAACTTGGCGGGCATGCGATTTTTCTCGATTCGCGGGTTTCCCAGTTTTCACTTACGGATTTTAAGGATGAGATAAGGGCGGTAATGCGCTTTGGTGATATTTTGATGTTTCGCGCGCTCAAGTCCGATGATGTTTTTACGGCCGCGTCTTTTGGTGTCGTGCCGGTAATAGACGCTTGCAGTGAAAAATACCATCCATGTCAGGCGCTCGGAGATATCTTTACTATGGCCGAATATTCGGAAGGTTTTGATCAAATAAAAAAAGTTGCGTGGCTTGGTATTGAAAATAACGTTTCCAACACCCTAAAGCTTGCTTGCGCGAAGCTCGGCATAAGTATGGCGGTTTGCGCTCCTGAATCAGACAAGAGAAGTGTTGACGAAGGTCTGAATAAAATAGTTGATTCAACCGGAAAAATTATTTATACGAAAGACATTAAAGAAGCGCTCGCGGGCGCCGATTATGTGCATACCGACACTTGGATGGATATGGAATTTTTTGAAAATGGTAAAATCAAGGCCGACTATGAAAAAGAGTATGAACGAAGGAAAAAAGTTTTCATGCCGTATCAGCTTAACGCGAATGTCATTGAGAAATATTCTAAACACGCGAGAATAATGCACTGTATGCCTTGCCATGTCGGCTACGAGATAACGCGCGACGCCATAGATCATAAAAATTCGCTCATATTCAATCAGGCAGAGAACCGTATGCACATCCAGAAGGCCGTAATTTTGTGGCTTTTGGAAAAGGATGGGTTGGTTTTACGGCAATGATGCGGGAAGGAAAAATTTTTGCTACAATTTGTTTATGGGCGTTATAACTGACGACAAAAAAATAGAGGAGCTTTTGACCCGCGGAGTCGCCGAAGTTATTGACCGCGACGATTTGGAAAAAAAGCTTAAAAGCGGGAAACAACTCCGCGTGAAGTTGGGTATTGATCCGACCAGTCCGAATTTGCATATAGGCAGGTCTATTCCTCTTTTGAAGCTCAGGGATTTTCAGGAACTTGGCCACAAGATAGCTTTTATCATCGGAGATTTCACGGGAATAATAGGCGATACTTCGGACAAGAACAGCGAGCGCCCAATGCTTGAAGACAGCGTTGTTGAAGAAAACATGAGGACTTATGTCGAACAGGCGTCAAAAATAATAGATATCAAAAAGTGCGATATTTTTTATAACAGCCAATGGCTCGATATCCTGAAATACCGTCAGATTTGCCAACAAGCCAATGTTTTTTCTTTGAACGATTTTATTTCCAGGGAGAATATAAAGGAGAGGCTCGACGCGGGCAAGCGTGTTTCCTTGAGAGAGGTTTTTTACCCCATGATGCAGGGCTATGATTCCGTGGCTATTTTCGCGGATATCGAACTTGGCGGGACCGACCAGCGCTTCAATCTTTTGTCCGGCAGGGATTTGCAGAGATTTTACGGCCAGGAACCGCAGAATATCATTATGAATCCCTTGATAGAGGGGCTTGATGGGAGAAAAATGAGTTCGAGTTGGGGCAATACCATAAATCTCAATGATTCCAGCCGCGATATGTTCGGGAAGACGATGTCCTTAAAAGACGATTTGATAATAACTTATTTCACTTGCGTTACCCGCGCGCCTCTCGCCGAAGTGGCGGAACACGAGAAGCAACTGAAAGAGGGGGTTAACCCGCGCGATATCAAAATCAAGCTCGCCCGCGCGCTTGTTGAATTTTATTATTCTTCTGAAGAGGCGGAAAAGGAGGAAAAATATTTCAGGGAAACTTTTTCCGATAAAAAAATACCGACGGATATTCCGGAAGTGAAGCCCTCGGCCTATGATATGGTTACGGTGCTTATCGATTCCGGCTTCGCGTCTTCAAGGGGCGACGCGAAAAGAGTTTTGTCCCAGAAAGGGGTTCATGTGAACGGAGAAACGGTTGAAGATATCGCTTACGAAGTTAAGCCCGGTTCCGTGCTTCAAAAAGGAAAAATATCTTTCATTAAAATTATTTAAAAGTAAAAGTTTTAATATTATGCTTAGAGAAGAAAAAAATTCGACGCCTCTTGAAGACGGCAGTTTTTTTATTTCGAGCGCGGAAGAAGGCGACGACGCGCGGGAGGAAAATGAAAAAAGCCCCGGCCGCGAACTAGGCGATAAGGTGGCCGGTATTTTTGATCAAATTGACGCCGGAAAGATGAGCGAGCAGGAAGCGCGCGGTATGATAGAATCTCTTGTTAAAGTCTCTTTTAAGAAAAGGAAAAATGGAGGAAGATGATTAAATTAAAAAATTAACAAATAAAAATTTTTTAAAATTTGATGTTTGGGAAAAATTTTTTGTTTACAAAAATAATAGCGGTTTTAATGTTCGCTCTTTTAGTGGGAGCGTTTTATTTTAAATTTTCAAATGAGGACGACTGGATATGCGAAAACGGCCAGTGGATAAAACATGGCAATACCGATTCGGCGATGCCGCAATCGGAGTGCGGAAGTCCGGCGGTTTCTTCTTCAGCAAGTCCGACGGCGGATGAAAATTCCAAATCGGATTTGATAAGAGTTACAAAACCGGCGCCGGGGGAAGTTATAATAAGTCCTTTTACGATTGAGGGAATGGCGCGGGGTTATTGGTTTTTTGAGGCGTCGTTTCCCGTTGAAGTCAGAAAAGAAAACGGCGAGGTTATCGCGGTTGCTATTGCTGAAGCGCAGTCCGACTGGATGACCGAAGAATTCGTTCCTTTCAAGGCAACGGTTGATTTTTCGGCTTCCGGCGGCAATGGACTTTTGGTTTTTAAAAAAGATAATCCGTCCGGATTGCCGGAAAATGATAATTCCTTTTCCGTGCCCGTGGTGTTCGCTCCTTCCGAAACAATGCTTGTCAAAATTTATTTCGGCAATTCCAAACTTGACCCCGGTGTGTCGTGTAACAAAGTTTTTCCCGTTTCAAGAAATGTGCCCGGAACGCAATCCGTCGCTCGCGCGGCTTTGGAAGAATTGCTTAAGGGTGTTTCGGAGAGTGAAAAAAAGGAAGGATATTTTTCGTCCTTGCCCGAAGGGGTAAAACTTCAAAAAATTACGATTGATGACGGAATTGCCAGAGCGGATTTTAGCGACAAACTGGAGCATCAAATCGGCGGTTCGTGCAGGGTAACGGCAATACGCGCCGAAATTACGGAAACACTGAAACAGTTTTCTTCGGTAAAAGAAGTCGTGATTTCAATTGACGGCAGAACCGAAGATATTCTTCAGCCGTAAACAAAATGAACAAAAAAGATTTTTTAATAAATATCTTAAAGAAAATCTCGGTTCCTTTTGTGGTTCTTTTCACGCTTTTTTACTTTTTTATTTACAGGATATCTATTACTCCCACCGATACGCCGGAAGAATATCCCGAAGCGGATGAGGTTTTGAATTCATTGTCCGCCACGCCCGAATTGGAGAATACCACCGCGCCGGAAAAGCAAAAAACTCCGGAAGTTTGTGTTAGAGAAAAATGTTTCAAAGTAGAAATAGCGGATGAATACGACGAGAGAATGCGCGGACTGATGTTTCGTTCCGAAATGCCTGAAGACAAGGGAATGATTTTTATTTATCCGGGAGAAGGGAATTACCGCTTTTGGATGAAGAACACTCTGATACCGCTTGATATGGCATGGATAAGCGGGGACAAAAAAATAATCTATATCGAGCGCATGGCGGCGCCGTGCAAAACTAACTCATGCCCGAGCTACGGCCCTCCCGCGGGAGGCGGTTTGGCGCGATTTGTTTTGGAAATAAACGGAGGGCTGGCGGATAAATATGGGATAGCGATTGGGGACATCGTTGATTTGAAGTTGGGGCAATAATTAGTTTCCGGTCGGCGGTTAGTCCGGCGGGGATAAAGATTTTCAATTTTCAATAATCATTAATCTCCGCCAAAGGCGGATTCGCCTCGGGCGGAAAAATCAAAAACCAGAAGGTCAAAATATTTTTGACATTTTTCATTTGAGATTGATTGGAAATTTGAAATTTGAAATTTATGATTTAAATATTGTTTAGTATTTCAAAATTAAAATTTTGAATTTAAAAAAAAATTAAATGGTGTACCTTGCTTCTGTTAGTGTATAATAAAATTACAAGTCGTTTTAGATGTTAATTAACAGTTTTTGATTATAAATAATTTATTTATGAACGAATTTTTGCAAAAACTTACCGCAAAGAGATTAATTATCGGCGGTATGGCCGGTATTTTTATTATCGTAGTAATTTGGGGTTTTGTTTCGACAATGTCAAATACGCTGAGCATAGGCACGAACAGCGCAAGTTTTGAAGCGCCCTCAACGGGAATTTCCGGAGGAATGAGGCAGGATGTCGATTCGACCGATTCTCTTAAAACGGTGTCTGAAACAAGTTATAATCAGGGCGGTTCTCAGCCGAGCCAGCAGAATGGAATTATAACCGAAAGAAAAATTATAAAAAATGCTTCTCTTAATATGGTTGTAGGGTCGGCGGAAGACGCGGCTTCGTCCATTAAGGGAATCGCCGAAAGACTCGGCGGTTTTGTCGCGTCTTCAAATGTTTCCGAGCATATACGGTATCAAGAAAGAAAGAATGGTTCGGTAATGATAAAAGTTCCGGCGGACAAATTTGATGCGGCTGTTTCGGAAATTAAAAACTTGGCGATAAAAATCGAAAGTGAAGCGTCGAATGCCAGCGATGTTACTGAGCAATTTATGGATATGGAAGCGCGGCTTAACAACATGAAGGCGGAAGAAGCGCAGTATTTAAAAATAATGGAAAGGGCGGTTACGATAGAAGATACTCTCAGGGTGGCGCAAAAATTAAGCGACGTGAGGGGGAGGATAGAACAGCTTGAAGGACAGCTTAAATACATGAGCCGTCAGATAGACATGTCGTCTATAAATATTTCTTTGTCCGAAGAGGAGAAAATCGAGCCGGTCGCGGGTATTAAGTGGAAGCCTCTTTTTGTCGCCAAGGAGTCGTTTCGGAATATGCTTGAAAATGGAGCTAAATTCGCGGACGCAATGATAAGATTTTTATTCGCTTTGCCTATTGTTATATTGTGGCTTGGGTCTTTCGCGCTCGGCATTTATATTTTGTGGGTTTTGGGAAGGTATTTCAAAAGAAGGTTTACGGATAAGTCCATGTGATTTGAGTCCCTCCGCCTTAAGCGGAGGGACTTTGTTATGCACATATTATTTTAGAGTGATTCGCGAACTTAAACTATAATGAAAATATATGGCAGAAGAAAATAACAAGGAATACGAATCGCCGGAACATTTTTTTAACGTTATGTTCGAAAACGCCGTTAAGGACGGCGCTTCGGATATTCATATTGAGCCCCTGCTTGACCGCGTGCGCGTCAGGTTCAGGATAGACGGCAAATTACAAGAAAAATTTTCCAGGCCGTTTTACGAGCACGAACAAATAGTTAACAGGATTAAGGTTTTAGCCGATCTTGATTTGACGAGTAAGCCCGTGCCTCAGGACGGACACTTTGAGCTTGTTTCCACTTCCGCCGTGAAGGGCGACGAAAAAGTCGTAGAACCGGTGCAGTCAAAGCTTGCCGATAAATTAAATCAGCTTCTTTCGGGCGGTGGCGGGAGCGACCCGACCGCCGGGCACGCGGTTGTTCCTTCGGCTTCGCAAGGGAAAAAAACCAGGCCGACTGCGGTTGACGTGCGCGTTTCCATTTTCCCCACGCTCCATGGCGAAGCAGTTGTCATGAGGCTTCTCAATAGCCAGGACATGATTATGTCCTTGGCGGAGTTTGAAATGAATGAGGTGGTGAGAAGTAAATTAAAGCGCTTGATAACGAAAAATCATGGCATGATGCTCGTGACCGGTCCGGCGGGTTCCGGAAAAACTTCAATGCTTTATTCGGTCTTGAAAGAACTTCAAAGCGTCGATAAAAATATAATTACGCTTGAGGACCCCGTAGAGTTTGATCTTGAAGGAGTGAGGCAGAGCCCCATTAAGCCGGAAGTTGGTCTCACTTTTTCAGCCGGTATGAAATCTATTTTGCGCCAGGATCCAGATATTATCATGATAGGAGAGATACGCGACCCGGAAACGGCCGAGTATGCCACGAGAGCTTCGCTTATGGGGCGCTTAGTTTTTTCAACCGTCCATTCCAACAGCTCGGTCGGCATTATAGCGCGACTTATCGATATGGGTATCGAGAGGAGTCTTGTCGCTTATGCTTTAAACGGTTCCATATCAAAGCGTCTTGTAAGGCGCGTTTGCCAGAATTGCAAAACTACTTATAGTCCCGATTCCAGACTTTTGCAGCATTTTGGCATAGAAAAATTCGCCGGCCATAAATTCGTAAAAGGCGCGGGTTGCAATGTTTGCCATGGGACGGGATATAAAAGCAGGATAGGTATTTTCGAACTTATGGAAATCGACGATAACATGCGTTCGCTTATCATAGAAAAAGCTCCGATGAATGTTTTACAGTCCCATGTTGAGAAGTCGGGTATGCAGACTCTTTTGCAGGACGCGCTTGAAAAAGTTATCGCCGGAGAAACCACTTTAGATGAGGCGGTTGGAGCGGTTTAAGAGAAAAATTTATCGATTTTAAAAACCCCGCGTAAAAGCGGGGTTTTGTGTTAATTTTTATAATAATTTTCTGGGTTTTAGAAAAATACCAAAGAAAGAAATTACCGCCAGTAGCGCCATTAAAAAAAACAAAACTCGAAATCCAAAAGTATGCGCCACAAAACCGCCCGTTAGCGTACCCATGATTAAGCCTGCGTTGTATACAATTTTCCATTTTGAGTATTCATTTATTTCTTTGCCCTTATCCAGATGTTTCGCGAAGATAGCGTCAAAAGATGGAGAGCCGATCGCTTCTCCCGCACCAAGAAAAAATTGGATAATAAGTAAATCATAAAAATTATGGATAAACGCATATGAAAACCAGCATAACGCGCGCATGAACAAACCGGCTAAAAGAAGATATTACTTTTCTTTAATTTTATCGCCGATTTTTCCTATAAATATGCTGAAAACTATCGTTGAAACGAGAAACACCGACCACGACAAAGTTATCGGGAAAATGCCTTTGGCGATTGTTCCGACAAAAACAGCGTAAAGAGGGCCCAGCATATTGGCCGCCAAAACAAACAGACCGTTAAATATAAGAAGTGTTTTTAGTGATTTATTGTTCATAATTAATTTTGCGTGAATGATAAAACTGAGGTTTTTTGTCAGGGAGACTAGTCATTATAGAAGTTAGAGCAAGAAAAAAAGAGAAATTAAAACAACAGCAACTTGCGACAATACACCTTTTGGTAATCTTGTATGTTTATGTCCCGTCTCCATGCGCTTTAAAAAAACGAAAATTTTATTTTTTCGTTCTTTTTTCCAGTTTAAATAATTCATAAAATCCGGCAACTACGCGACGAAAGCTCCTGCCATTAGTGTTGTCGCCATGTTTTGACGCGTGGAAATATAATAAAAAGCAAAAATTATTCCAAGAGCCGGTTCAAATCCTTTAATAAGCAAATCCTTTTTATCGCATCCTTTAAGTCCGCGCTCCAGATAATTTTTTACCGGCTTTTGCCGGCAGTGAGGAATTCTATCCGGAATATAATGAGATATTAGCGCCAGGGGTAAAGAAATCGCCGGGTTGGAAATATTTTTTGTTATCGCGAGGCCTGTGAGGATGTGGACTGATGTTACCATGTTTTTATTTTTTGTTTTGGCGCGCGAGAAAAGGACAATATTTGTTTTTAATTTTTTCCAGAAATTCCCGGCCGAACAAAAGCGCGATACCGAGAAGAATAAACGGCCATCCGGAAACAATGGGAATAAGCCACAAAATTACGCCTATTATTATGAGCAGTATTCCGGATATTTTTTTTAAGATGTAAATTGCCGGATGTTCTTTTTTGGGCGGTGAGCAGATTGTCATTTGAGGATTGTTAGAATCCAGAAATAAACAAGAACGCTTAAAATATCTTGTATAACCGTGCCTATGGGTCCGCTGGCGTTTGCCGGGTCAAGATTTATTTTGAAAAAGACGTAAGGTATCACCATGCCTGTTATTATGGAAGAAAGCATCGCGATAAACAAAGCGGCGCCTATTGTAAAACTGAGCGTTGCGTCATTGTAAAAAATACATATGGCGCCCGTAAGCGCGACAGAATTTATAAGAGCGATCGCCGATGTTATCCATGTTTGTTTTATCAAGTATGGAATGAATGGGAATTTTTTTGTCGCGGTCAAATCGCGTATTATGAAAGCCTGTGTTTGGGTGCCCGTGGCGCTCGCCATGTAAACTATAAGAGGTATAAAGCCGGCGAGAATGATTTTTCCGGAAATCATGTCTTCGAAGGAGTTTATCGCATAAGACATAAATAATCCGCCCAAGAGGCCGATAATCAGCCACGGCAATCTGTGTTTGAGCGATTTTTTGAGCGTGATATTTAATCCGTTGTCAAAAATACCGCTATGGAATACACCGCCGAAGCGTAGGATGTCCTCCACCGCTTCGTTGTCCACGATTTTGAGTATTGTATCCGATGGCACGACTCCCAGGAATTTTTCTTCATGGTCGGTTACCGGAACTGCTTTAATATTATGTTCAACGGCGAGAAGAGCTGTTCTTTGCTGGCCGGTATGGGGACGGACCGTTATAAGATTTTCTCCCGCAACCATTATTTTTTTAATATGGTTATTTTCATTTTCAACCGAAAAGATTTCTTTGAGCGAGGTGACCCCCCTGAGCTTCTTTTCGTGGTCGGTTATGTAAACATAATCAATCGAATCGAAGGCGCTTATATTTTTCAGTATTTCTTCTTTTATTTCTCTGATTGTGGACGTTTCTTTAGCGACAGGGAATTTTTCCGTCATCAGGTGCCCTGCTGTTTTCGGCGGAAAATATTTATTTAAATCGTTTAATTTTATTTCTTCTGCCGTCGTATTCATAGAGGAATTTTAGCACAAAAAAACGGCGATGATAATAATACACGCCCGGGACGAGGGTTTATTTTTATTCAGATGATTTTTACGACGTTCCACCATGCTTCGATAAAATCGGCGCGACGGTTTTGATATTTGAGATAGTAGGCGTGTTCCCAAAGATCTAAACATAGAACGGGAGTATGGCCGAGCGAAAGCGGCGAATCTTGATTCGGAAGTGAATAAATTTTCAGTTCGTTGTTTTCATCACGCGCGAGCCATGTCCAACCCGAGGCGAAGTGCGTTTTAGCGGTTTCGGAAAATTGTTTTTTGAATTCTTCTGTCGAACCGAAAGTTTTTTCCAGCTCCGCTTTAAGCGCGGAGTCTATTTGTTTTTCGGGGGACATTATTTGCCAGTAGAAATTGTGGTTCAAGTATCCTCCGCCGTGGTTTTTGATTTTTGTTCTGTCGGTTTCGTCCACCTTGAGCGCGTTTAGATTTTTCAGTATTTCTTCGGCTGAGATTTTTTGGAGCTCGGGATATTTTTCCAAAGTTTTATTAAAATTGTCGCAATATGCCTGGTGATGTTTTAGGTAATGAATTTCCATCGTGGTTTTGTCCAGATGGGGTTCGAGCGCGTCGAAAGAATAATTGAGTTTTGGCAAAGAGAACATAAAATATTTTTTGTCAGGTTAATTTTATAATCTTGTTGGATTGTCGGAACTTGTCCCGCTGAAAGCGGGGCGAGCGAGCAAACAAACTGCCCGCAAAACTCGCAATGTTTAGATTGGTCGGGCTGCCGGGAATTGAACCCGGTTCGCACCCACCCCAAGGGTGTATACTGCCGGTGTACTACAGCCCGCTTATCGGTATATTGTTAATATCCGATAGTTTATAGATTAACACGAATGGTCATTTTTTCAATAAAAACTATTTTTGGTCTTTATTTAAGTCGCGCGGAGGCGCATATTTATTCTTGTTTTTTTTGTAAAATATAGTATAATGATAAATAGGATAGAATTTAAAAATTCAAACTCTTTTTCGGTTCAAGGAGGGGCCGTATATGGCCAAGAAAACTGACCCAAAAGAAGCGATGGTTTTGGCTTTGGAAGAAAAGTACTATCGTGAACGCGTACACCGTTTATTTTGGTTCGCGGCTTCAAGCACAGTCCTTTATCTTTTGTTTCTCACGGGTGAATTTTTATGTTTAGGCGTTATCCCTTCTTTTTTTACCGAGTTTTACCTTTCGCTGGTGGCTACTTATGCTGCACGAAACAGTCATTTGAAAAAGAATTTTCAGATTGCCGAGAATAAGAAAGGGGAATGGTTTGTTTTTGCCTTTTGGTGTTATTGCCTTATTATGGGCGTAATCTGGTTTTTCAAAAATCAGGATATGCCTCAGCATTTTGCGTGGCATTTGTTTGAAAGCACCGGGGGCGTGACATTAATTTTCCTCGGCACCAGTTTCTTCAATCAAAAGTTCAGGCTGGGTGTTGGCGGTGATGACGGAAGCGCTGAAAACGGCGGAGAAAAAAAAGAAAAAGATTAATTAAGTTCATAATCAAGTTCAAGATTGCAAACAAAAATCCCCCCGACGCGAAGCGTCAAGGGGATTTTTTACATTTATAAGATCGCGGTTATTTTATTTTCAATTGCAAGTTTTTCTTAAGGCAACTTGTGCAGATTTTTATTCTTTTGCCGCTTAAAAGCTGCGCCCATTGGAGGTTGGGATATTTTCTTTGTTTTGGCGTGGGGTTGTATTTTCCGCGGAGAAGATTTCTTTTTCCGCCCATTTTTGACCCCTTGCCGCATATTGGACATTCTTTTGCCATGTTTTTTGTTGTTTCAAATCAAATTTTCTAATGGATACATAATACTATATACTATATAATGTAGATTATGCAAGGCACCGATATCATTCACATTTTTTTCGCGCTCGGCGTGCTTATCATGTCGGTCATTATGCACGAAGTATCCCACGGTTACGCCGCGAGCGCTTTGGGTGATCAGACTGCCAGATATGCCGGGCGGCTGACGCTTAACCCGAAGCGCCATTTTGATTTTATGGGATCTTTTGTTGTCCCCGTTGTTTCTTTTCTTTTTGCCGGTTTCGCTTTTGGCTGGGCAAAGCCGGTTCCGTATAATCCGTATAATTTGAAAAATCAAAAATGGGGGCCGGCCATTGTCGCGCTTGCCGGTCCGCTTTCAAATATTGCTATCGCGGTTTTTTTCGGTCTGATAATACGCTTTATGCCGTTTTTCGTCTTTTTCCCGCCGATTTTCTATGAACTTTTATCTTTCGTGGTCGTGATAAATATACTTTTGGCGGTTTTTAATTTGATGCCGGTTCCGCCACTTGACGGTTCGAAAGTTTTACTTGCGTTCCTTCCTTATCATTGGCAGAAGTATTTTCACGCCTTCGAACAATATGGCTTGGTGCTTGTCGTTATTGTTGTTTATTTGCTCTGGGGATTTATTGTCCCGATAGTGCCGTTTTTTTTCAGTCTGATTACCGGTCGTCCGGTATAGGGAGGTTTGTTTTTCTCGCTATATTTTGTTTATAATACGGTTTTGTATTATAATAATATTATTAAATGTCGCTTTAATTATCAATATTATAAATCAAACATGTTTTTGAATAATTTTTTCAGG
>CAZVBU010000001.1:0-2292 GCA_964625935.1 uncultured Candidatus Saccharibacteria bacterium | reverse complement strand
ATGGCGGGTCAACACCTACGCCGACACCGACCGCCACAAGAACACCGACACCGACTCCTACCCCGACCAATACAAGCGGTAATCCTATGCTTTTTCTTGTTCACGGTGGTTCTCCGGGACCGGATTTGATAACGACCGAAGTCAGGGTGAATACCGACGGCAACAGGGTTTCCGCGGTTTCGGCGTATTTGAGTTATGATCGTTCCGCTCTTGAGGCATTATCAATAGACGCAAGCGGTTCAGCTTTCAGTATAGAAGCGGAAAGCATCATTGATTCCGCCAATGGTGTGATAAAAATTACTCGTGGCCAGGCAACTCCGGGAGTGAATAGCTCAAACGCTCTTATAGCAAAAATCAACTTCCGCGCTTTAAGAGTCGGTTCTACTTTAATAAGTTTTCAGGTGGGACAACAGATTGACCAAGGACCATCCAGAATAGTGGCGGATGACGGCAACGGAACAGATATTTTGCGCGCTGTTACGAATTTAACTTACAATATTACGGGCTTGTCAGGAGGGGGCGGAACATCACCTTCTCCTACTCCTGTTCCGACATCAACCCCGTATCCTACGCAGACTCCCGCGCCTTCGCCAAGCGGTACGCCGGTGCCGACACCTTTGTCTACAAAATTTAGGATAAATGATCGTGTTCAGACTATTCAGAATGTTTCCGTCATGAATCAGCCGTTTTCCACCTCAACCGTTATGGGTAGCCAACAGCAATACGCGAGAGGCACAGTAATAGGCGGACCCGTTTATGGCAGTGGTTTTTGGTGGTGGAACGTAAATTTTGATTCCGGTTCCGATGGTTGGGTACAGGAAAATTTTATGAAAAAACTTTGCGATCCGACGATAATATTGCCGTGTTCCACAGCTGATTTTTGCGATAATTATAATAATGGTTTTGCCGATTGCTGGTATTTTGTCGGTTTGGGTAACAGCACTAATAATTGGAGAGTGCAAAATAATGTTTTGAGAGAATCCGGCAGCGGTAAGAGCGCTTATTTATCCCCAATTCCTTTTACAGATATAGAATTTGACATTAGTGTTAATGCCCGTTTTGTTGGAACGGAATCCGACAATTATGGAGCGGGGGGAATAGTATTCGGCTATCAAAACAGCTCTAACTATTATGTAATGACATGGAATGCTCCTCTTAACGGCAACAGCGCCATTACCATAAGAAGGATAAGTAATGGTTCGGAAACTATTTTGGGTGGCGGTACAGCTCCGGTTTTGCTTTACAGTTTTTATAAAATGGAAGTTAAGACCGGAGGAAATTATATAACCGCTTTGGTTAACGGGGTTGAAGTGGCAAGGGTTTCCGGTTTACCTCAGGTTTTAACGCATGGCGTATATTCCGATGACAATGAAAGCGGAATAGAATTTGATAACTATTCTTTTGTGGGAGAAGCCGGGGTTGGCCCGACTCCTGTTCCTACGCCCACTTTGGTTCCTACATTAAACCCCACTCCGACTCCGACCGCGACTCCCGCGCCGACGCAAACGCCTGCTCCCACGCCGACGCCCGCGGCTTGTCCTACGATAAAATTCGCAATAGGCGACAGTGTCCAAACAACGGCTGATTTGCGCGTGCGTTCTTCAGCGGGGTTATCGGCTTCAACTTTAGGAACGCAAGTTTTTGGCTCCACGGGAATTATTGTAGGAGGCCCCCAGTATGTTGATAATTATTGTTTTTGGCAAATAGATTATACAAATGGCGCTGACGGATGGTCTGCGGACACTTATCTTCAGAAAACCGGCGGTTCGTCAACTCCGACTCCGACCCCTACGCCAGTTCAAACTCCGGCGCCGACCGCCAATCCGACTCCGACACCCGCGCCGACTCAAACTCCGGCGCCGACCGCCAATCCGACTCCGACACCGGCTCTTACCGTGACGCCGTCGCCCACACCGTCCTCGGGCGCTTTCCTGTATCTTTCTCCGTCATCCGGTTCTTACGCGGTTAACGCCAATTTTTCGGTAGACGTGAAAATGAATACCGGCGGCGCAAATGTTACTGCCGCGAGCGCTTATCTGACTTTTGATTCAAATAGGTTACAATTTATAAATATTGATAATTCCGGTACCGCGTTTTCTATTGAAGCTGAAAATATAATTTCCGGAAATCAGATAAGAATTACCCGCGGTCAGGCAACACCCGGGGTTAATGGGTCTTCAGTTCAGATTTCAAGAATAAATTTCAGGGCAATTTCAAGCGGTTCAGCCGGTGTTTCTTTCAGCTTAAATGGCGCCGGGCAGGGACCATCAAGAATAATCGTCGCGGGTAATG